>NZ_KV793184.1:0-67024 GCF_001808415.1 Lactobacillus sp. HMSC08B12
AGTGTTCAGTTTAATTTTACAATCGGCGTACTAGAAATTTCAACTATTTATCATGACTTTTTTATTTTTTAGTTCAAAAATGATTGACAGATGTCTCGAAATTGTGTATATTAATCACAATAAAAATTTCGGAGGTGTCATGATGAGTCAATCAATGTTTAATGCGATTGATTGTTGCTGTCGAACAACGCGTTTTTGGCGATGTTCGGCCTGTTAGCACTGACGTTTTTTGGGAAATCATGACCTAAAAAGAGTTCAATGTCCACTTGGCTGGAGTTGAACTAAGGGCGCGAAAATTCTGGATTTCAGAATTTCGCGCCCTTTTTCTATCTATTGCGGCCATTTTCCCTAGCATCCCGCCAGCTAAACACTGCTCCAAATGATTAGAAAGGATCTTATTTATGCTTATTCATTCCATTTCAGAACTGATCGGTCATACGCCACTGATTGATCTGCAAATCAACATTCCAAATCACAGTCACATTTACGCCAAACTGGAGATGTTTAATCCAGGAGGCAGCATCAAAGACCGCCTGGGCCAATACATGATTCAAGATGCGATTAATCGTGGTCAGATAACTGAAGGTGTAACAACAATTATCGAACCTACTGCCGGCAATACCGGAATTGGGGTTGCCCTTGCCGCTCGGCAACACCATTTGCCAACCATTCTGGTCGTACCGGAAAAGTTCAGTTTTGAAAAACAACAATTGATGAAAGCCTTAGGGGCAAAATTAATCAACACCCCCAGTGATCAGGGCATCAAGGGCGCCATTGAAAAAGCAGAAGCGCTTCACGATCAAACTCCTAACAGTTTCGTTCCAATGCAATTCAAAAATCCGGCCAACCCTGATACTTATTATCACACTCTGGCACCAGAGTTGCTTGACGACCTCAATGACCCAATTGACGCCTTTGTTGCCGGTGCGGGCAGTGGTGGGACATTTGCAGGCGTCGCTCGTTACTTAAAGGAGCAGAATCCGGCGACTCAAACCATCGTTGTGGAACCTGAAGGCTCAATTCTAAATGGTGGGCCTGCCCATCCCCATCGGACTGAAGGCATCGGTGTTGAATTTGTCCCACCATTTTTTAAAGATGTTCAAATCGACAAAACGTTAACAATTGCCGATGCCGACGCCTTTCATCAAGTTAAGGAGCTTGCCAAGAAGCAGGGATTATTCATTGGCAGTTCAAGCGGGGCTGCTTTGGCTGCCAGCTTAAAGGTTGCCAAGGCACTTCCCGAGAATAGTACCATTGTCACAATTTTTCCAGATAGCAGTGAACGTTACATGAGTGAAAATATTTATAATTAAAAATAAAGTGAGGTTATTAAAATGGAATTTGATACAAAATTAATTCATGGTGGTATTAGCGAAGATAAAGCAACCGGAGCAGTTTCGGTGCCGATTTATATGGCATCAACTTTTCATCAGCAAAAAATCGGTGAAAATCAATATGAGTATTCTCGTTCTGGAAACCCAACTCGAGAAGCAGTTGAAAAACTAATTGCCGAGTTGGAAGGCGGCACAGCCGGGTTTGCATTTGCTTCCGGTTCAGCTGCAATCGACACAGTCTTCTCAATGTTCTCCGCCGGCGACCATTTCATCATTGGCAATGATGTCTACGGTGGTACCTTCCGATTGATTGACGCCGTTTTAAAACGCTTTGGCATGACCTTTACCGTGGTTGACACCCGCGACCTGGCCGCTGTTGAAGAAGCGATTACGCCAAATACCAAAGCAATTTACTTGGAAACGCCAACCAACCCGCTTTTACGAGTAACCGATATTGCAGCGGTTGCCAAGATTGCTAAATCGCACCAAATTTTAAGCATTATCGACAACACTTTCTCCTCGCCTTACATTCAGCGACCGCTGGAACAGGGAGTGGATATTGTTCTTCACAGTGCTTCCAAGTATCTTGGTGGTCACAGCGACGTCATTGCCGGGCTGGTCGTCACTAAAGATGATCAATTGGCCGAAAAAATTGGTTACCTTCAAAATGCCATTGGTGGTATTTTGGCCCCTCAGGAAAGTTGGCTATTGCAACGTGGGATTAAAACGTTGTCTCTTCGAATGCGTGCTCATTTGGCCAATGCCGAAGCCGTCTTCAATTATCTATCAAACCAGCCACTTGTCAGCAAAATTTACTACCCTGGCGATCCGAACAACCCTGATTACGAAGTCGCCAAAAAACAAATGCATGGCTTTGGCGCAATGATTTCCTTTGAATTACAGGACGGACTGGATCCAAAACAATTTGTTGAACAACTGCACGTTATCACATTGGCCGAGAGTTTGGGGGCACTGGAAAGCTTGATCGAAATTCCGGCCTTGATGACCCACGGCTCAATTCCACGTGACATTCGGTTGAAAAACGGCATCAAAGACGAGTTAATTCGCCTTTCAGTCGGCGTTGAAGACCAAAAGGATTTGTTAGCCGATTTGGAACGCGGCTTCAATGAGCTTAAGAGGAGCGAGAAAAATGTTTCAGACAGCAAGGTCCATTCTCAAGCGTGATCCGGCAGCCCACAGTCTTTTAGAAGTTCTCTTAACCTACCCGGGGATTCGGGCCCTGTTTTGGTACCGAATCGCTCACTTTATGGCTTTTCATCGACTTTATACAATTGCCGGGTTCCTAAGTCAACATGCCGCCAAAGTAACCGGGATTTCAATTTCGCCGGAAGCCCAAATCGGTAAGCGCGTTTTTATCGATCACGGGATTGGCGTTGTGATCGGTGCCACTGCCGTGATTGAAGATGACGTCACTATCCTGCATGGCGTGACGCTGGGTGCCAGGAGGGCCGTTGAAGGTCGGCGACATCCCTATGTAAAAAAGGGTGCATTCATTGGTGCCAACGCCCAATTGCTTGTCACCATTACGATCGGCGCCTTTAGTAAAGTTGGCGCAGGGGCAATTGTCCTGAATAACGTGGCCGATAAAACCACAGTGGTCGGCAACCCTGCCCGAACCGTTAACAAGTTACCCGCTAAAGTCATTAACGTGACCTTCACGACAAACACGTCAACCACTAAAAATTAATAACTTACGAAAAACACCTTGATGAAAAGAGTTGCCAGTTGGCAAAAATATCATCAAGGTGTTTTTCGTATTTAACTATTGTGTCGAAAATAATTAGGGTCCGTCTGAAAACACATCAAATTAAGCTCAATTGGCGTTAAAAGCCAATTTTTTCTCGATTAAGATCGAATAATCATGAATGTAACATGGTAATTGCGTTACATCATGAGATTTCTGCTATCTTAAAAGTTAAGGAGGACTATTAAATTGCAATTTGCTAATGTGTTACGAAAAAGAAGAAAAGAACTGCACTTAACCCAACAACATTTGGCTGGATATGAAGCTTCTGCTTTGCAAAGTGCTTATTCTGTTTCAAAATTTGGAATTCGTGGCTTGACTCAAGCTGCGGCCAAAGAATTGGCAGTAGATAAAATTACTGTTAATGCTTATAATCCAGGAATTGTTCGCACAAAAATGCGAGATGCAATTGATAAAAAAATTGCAAAAATTAAACATGAAACAATAACGCAGCAACAAGCAAATTGTCTCAAAGAGATAGCGCTTGGTCGTGAAGCAAAACCTAGCTATGTAGCTGAAGTTGTGGCTTGGTTTGCTTCATCAGGTGCTGGGTATGTTACTGGACAATCACTTCAAGTTGATGATGGAATGAGATTTCATTAAAAAATATTTAGAATAAATAACTTAAACTTCCCACTTTTGTAAGTGGGAAGTTTAAGTATTTACAAATACGGTTGCACTTTGAGGTGCAAACATAACCAGCGTAGTTGAAAATACGGAGGTTACAAACAAGAGCATTTAGAAATACGGTTGTACCTTGAGGTACGCCCGTTAAGCGCACCCGATTCAGGGCCCGTGAAAACCTTTTTTTGGAGTTTCTGGAGCCTTCTAAAAGAAATATCCTGGCCATTGGTTGAATTGCCCTTTTGAAGCGCTTAAAGCGTGGGATGCTGGCACGAAATGGACTTTCTTAACCCCCCTAAAAGATAGGTACAAACAAAACAAGTTTTTCAACACATCTAAAAGGGAGCAGGCTCCTATTTTGCGTTGTACGCCAATTTAAAGGCCCTGGAGCGCTTGCTAACCTTCTTTAGTGTAAAGTGTACCTGGCTAGCGTTTCCGCCTTCTATTAAGGGAAATTTTGCTTCTACGGTTCCTTGTTTATTGTATCCCCGGAGCGTATAACATGTTCTATCGATTGGCCAGAAATTGGCCAACGAGTAAAACAACCCCCTGGCACAGGATTTAAGGAAGCAGTACCGATTTAGGGCCCCAACCACCCCAAAAAAGAGCATAAAAAAACCGCCTGCTTGACGCAAGCGGAGAAAGTAGAAATCACTACTTAAATTTTATCATAGATTGTCTTTAGCATCATGTTGAAGCCTATGGACGCATCCGAATCATTGCACCAAATATTGCACCGAATTTAGTAGCAACATTTTCTATTCCCTGTTAATCAGAGCTAGCTAGATTGGAGAGAATCCCGCAACGGCAAGGGTTGAGAAGCTTCTGGACTTGCCTAAAATTTGGCCCAAATTACTCATTACTTAAAAGCATTAAGTCCGGGCAGTAGAGACCTTGTACCTTGGCCCGGTAAATCGCTTTAACTATTTTATTATACCGCAAAGCGACCTTGTCTGCATCAAGAGGGAGTTTGATCCAGGCCCCGTTTTTAACCTGCTGCCATAAGGCAGCATCTAAATCAACTTGCTGGTAGTCAGCGAAAAAGCTGCCGATTGGCTGAATATAATCTTCAGCGTGATCCAAATTATCCGCCAGTTCTTCCAAAGTAACCGCGTCTTGGAGCTCGTAACCGGAACTGGCCGTCCGCCGCAGTTTGGTCATCACTGCCGGCAGGCCCAGTTCTTCGCCTAAGTCGTTAACCAGGCTGCGGACATAGGTCCCCTTAGAGCATTCAACTTCATAAGTAAAAGTCTGCCGGCCCTTCTCTGGGTCGAACTGACTTGGCGCCGTCAAGTCGTAGCGGAAAACCTGGACAGTCCGCTTGGGCCGCTCAACTGGGATCCCTTCTCTGGCGTATTCGTAGAGCCGCTTGCCATTTACCCTGACGGCAGAATAAATCGGCGGCTGCTGGACGATTTCCCCGGTCAATTTTTCCATTGCTGCTTTGATGGCCTGGTCACTGACTGGCTGAGACAAGGCTCTTTCCGCCAAAATCTTCCCCTCCAGGTCATAAGAGTCCGTGGCCAGGCCCAGCATCCCTTCACCAACATAAGCCTTTGGCCGCTCATGCATCAGCTCGATCAGTTTGGTTGCCTGACCCAAAGCAATTGGCAAAACTCCGGTGACTTCCGGGTCCAGGGTTCCGGCATGGCCGATCTTTTTTTGCTTTAAGAGCCGGCGCAGCTTATAAACCACATCCCCGCTAGTCATCCCTGCTGCCTTGTCGATTACGATAATTCCATTGAACATCTTTTTCTCCTCTTCTATAAACGCAAAAAAGCGCCCGAAGGCGCTTTTTGCTAGTTTTGGCGATCTTGTTCCTGCTTCTTCAAGTCAGCAAGCAAACGGTCGATCTTGCTGCCGTAGATCACGGACTGGTCCCGCTTGAAAATCAGTTCCGGAACCTTGTACATGGTCAAGCTCTGGCCGAGCAAGTGCCGCATGGTTCCCTTAGCCTTTTCCAAGCCGGCTTCCGCTTCCTTTTGCGCCTGTTCATCTTCAGTCAGCAGACTGTAGTAGACAGTCGCGTATGAAAAATCATTGCTGCACTCCACGGCGGTAAAAGTCACGTTGCTGACCCGGGGATCGCGGATGTTCTTGCGGATGATCTTAGTCAGTTCCCGCAAGATTTCGCCTTCAACCCGTCCTTTTCTGTGCTTCATTTCAGCCTCCTGTTAACCTGGCTTAACTTCCTGCATTTCGTAGGCTTCCAGTTCGTCGCCTTCCTTGATGTCGTTGAAGTTTTCAATGGTCAAACCACAGTCAAAGCCTGCCTTGACTTCCTTGACGTCGTCCTTGAACCGGCGCAGTGAGGCAACCTTGCCGTCGTACTTGACCACGCCGTCTCTGATGACCCGGATGCCTGATTCTCTGGTCACGTAACCGTTGTCAACAAAGGCACCGGCGATGGTCCCGATCTTGGAGACCTTCCAAGTTTCGCGGACAGTAAGGTTACCGATAACCTTTTCTTCGTAAGTTGGTTCCAGCATCCCTTGCATAGCGGCCTTAACGTCATCGATCGCCTTGTAGATGATACTGTAAAGGCGGATATCGACGCCTTCTTGGGCAGCCTGGCTCTTGGCCGTAGCTGTTGGCCGGACGTTGAAACCGATGATCAAGGCGTTTGAAGCGCTGGCCAGGGTAACGTCACTTTCATTGATGGCCCCGACACCGGAGTGGATAATGTTAACGCGAACGCCTTCAACGTCAATCTTTTGGAAGGATTGAGCCAAGGCTTCGGCAGACCCTTGCACGTCAGCCTTCAAAACGATGTCAACGGACTTCATGCTTTCCCGCTTCATCGTGTCAAAGAGGTTGTCCAGAGTAACGTGCTGTACGTTTTCCCGCTGCTTTTGCAGGGATTGCTGTGCCCGGGCTTCACCAACCGCGCGGGCAGTCTTTTCATCGGCAAAGACAACCAGCTTGTCGGCAGATTCCGGCACGTCGTTTAAACCAGTAATTTCAACGGGCATTGATGGCGTAGCCTTCTTGACCTGGTGGCCCTTGTCGTTGGTCATCGTCCGGACCCGGCCGAAGGTGTCACCAACAACGATTGGGTCACCGACCCGCAGGGTACCCTGCTGGATCAAAACGTCGGCAACTGGCCCCTTGCCCCGGGACAGACGGGCTTCAACAACCGTACCGATCGCCTTTTGCTTCGGGTCAGCCTTCAGTTCCAGCATATCGGCTTCAAGGATGATGTTTTCCAAAAGTTCATCAATCCCCATCCCGGTCTTGGCTGAGATGTTGACGAAGATAGTTGAGCCGCCGTAGTTTTCCGGAATCAGTTCATACTGCATCAATTGTTCAGTAACGTGGGCAGGGTTGGCGCCTGGCCGGTCCATCTTGTTGATGGCCACAATGATTGGAACGCCCGCACTCTTGGCGTGGTCGATGGCTTCGATAGTCTGCGGCATAACCCCGTCGTCAGCGGCAACGACCAAAACGACGATGTCGGTGATTTCCGCCCCGCGGGCCCGCATGCTTGAGAAGGCCGCGTGGCCTGGAGTGTCCAGGAAGGTGATCAAACGGTCGTCGATCCGGACCTGGTAGGCCCCGATGTTCTGGGTGATCCCACCGGCTTCGTGTTCAGAAACCCGGGTGTGACGCAGACGGTCCAGCAAGGTAGTCTTACCGTGGTCGACGTGACCCATGATAGTTACGACTGGCGGACGGACAACCTGGTTTTCAGAGTTCTTGGACTCTTCCATTTCCTGGGCAAAAATATTGTCGATGTCGGAAATGTCTTCATGGACCTTTTCAACAGCTTCGATGCCGTAGTCAGCAGCCAGCAGTTCAATGGTGCCCTTGTCCAAAGACTGGTTCTGGTTGATCATGATCCCCAGCATGAAGAGCTTCTTCACGATTTCAGCTGGCTCCCGGTGGAGGATCTTGCCCAGGTCTTGGGCGTTCATGCCAACTTCGTATTCAAAGCTTTCTGGAAGTGGACGGTCCTTTCTTTGGGTAACCTGCTTCTTAACTTGCGGAGCAATTTGGTGCTTCTTGTTCTTGCGCTTGCGCTGTTGACTGCGGTCGCTATTTGCCCCTCTGCCTTGGTTAGCGTAAGAGTTTTGCCCCTTGCGGCCTGGCTTGCCGCTGGTTCTGCGGCGGCCTTCCTTGTTTTCCGGCATTGGCGCTTCAGTGAGGCTTGGCCGGGAACTTGGCCGGCGAGAAGATGAAGGCTTGGCAGCAGGCTTTTCACTGTTTGCCTGGTTTTGCTTCAAGCGGGCTGGGGATGGCTTCAAGATCTTTGGCCCACGGACCTTTGGTGCTTCAGCTGCGGTTTCAGCTGGCTTTTCAGCACTTTCGACCTTCTTGACAACCGGCTTGCTTTCGCTGGCCGCAGCCTTGTTCAAGGACTTCTTGTATTCCTGCTTAGCAGCCTTGCTTTCCTGGTCCAGATGGACTTCGTCAGCCCGCTGCTTTTGCTTGAGGTCCTTCAGCAAATCCTGGGCAGCTGGCCGGCGGCGCTTGCTGTGGTCGTTAGAGTGGTTGTTAGCCCGGCGGCGGGTGTTTGATCTCTTGCCCTCAGTCTTCTTTTCGCCCTTGCGAATAGCACTGACTGAAATCTTTAATTTACCAGACTTGCCGCTGGTTTTCTTGTTATCCATGCCCAATTCCTTTGAAGTTTCGTTTTCTTGTTTCTTGGTCATTAGATCACACTCCTTCTTTAATCTTATCCAGCAAGGTTTTCGCAAAACCACGATCTGTTAATGCCAAAACTTTGCGTTTCTTACCTACAGCCTGACTGAGTTCAGCTTCCGTAAAGACGTCGACCAATGGCGTTGGGTGGGCCTTTAAAGCAGCTTCAATCTCGCCGCGGCTGTTTTCTGATAAATTATTCGCGATGATAATGCACTTAAGCTTGCCCTTCTTCAATTTGGCCAAAACGATGTCCGTGCCCGAAACGGTCTTCCCCGCCCGGGTGGCCAAACCAAGTAAATTTAAGGCTTTCTCTCGGTTGTTAATTATTTTTGATCACCAAATAATTCTTTTCTTGCCTTCTGGTGGTCCACGTAAGCGAAGAGCTCGTCGTAAAATTCATCGGCTACCTTCACGCCCAAACTGCGTTCCAGCACCTTTGACTTTCGGGCGGCGGCGATCTTCTCCGGTTCTAAGGAAACATAAGCGCCGCGGCCCGGCTTCTTGCCGCTTGGATCAACAGAAACATTCTTTTCCTTGTCAACGACGATTCTGACCAAATCCTTCTTCGGCTGCATCGTATCGGTCAACAAGTCCTTCCGCATGGGGATTTTTCTCTTTTTCAAGGAAATCACCTATTCTTCATCATCAAGATCCAGGTCTTCTGCATCTTCAGCTTCTGTATTTTCATCAGCTTCAGTCGCTTCAGCTTCTGCTTGGTCATCTGCTTCTTCAGCTTCTGTTTGCTGGAGATCTTGATCTTCTGCTACTTCAGTTTCATCTTCTACTTCGCTTTCGTCAACAAATTCGACTTCGGATTCTGGCCGGATGTCGATCTTGTAGCCAGTCAAGCGGGCGGCCAGGCGGACGTTTTGCCCTTTCTTGCCGATAGCCAGGGAAAGCTGGTAGTCCGGCACGATCACGAAGGCTTTCCTTTCATCGTCTTCGTCTTCAAACTGGACAGCGATGACTTCAGCCGGGTTCAAGGCATTGGCGATGTAGTCAGATGGGTCTTCTTCGTACTGCACGATGTCGATATTTTCCCCGCCCAGTTCGTTGACCACGTTCTGCACCCGGCTGCCGCGTGGGCCAACACAGGTACCAACCGGGTCGATGTTCGGGTCGTTGGACTTAACGGCAATCTTGGTTCTTTCGCCGGCTTCCCGGGCGATGGAGATGATTTCAACGGTCCCGTCAAAGATTTCCGGCACTTCTTGTTCAAAAAGCCGCTTAACGACATCCGGAGCGGTCCGGGAAACCCGGATTTGGGCTCCCTTGCCGTCAGCACCGACCTTGGTGACCAGGACGCGGACCCTGTCTTGCGGGTTGTAGTGTTCACCTGGAATAGTGTCACGCTTGATGTCCATAACTGCCTCAACATTGCCGATGTTGACGTAAACGAAACGGTTGTCAGTTCTTTCTACTGTCCCGGTGACCAGTTCATCTTCGTATTGGGAGTATTCGTTGACGATGTGGGCATTTTCCGCTTCCCGCAGGCGCTGCATTACGACCTGCTTAGCCGTAGCTGCCGCGGTCCGACCGAAGTCCTTTGGGGTAACTTCGAACTTGATCGTGTCGCCGACTTCGTATGCCCGGTTGATGGCCAGGGCATCCTTTAAGCTGACTTCCACCCGGTCGTCTTGCACTTCGTCAACCACCGTCTTCAAAGCCATGACCTTAAAATCGCCCTTCTTTTCATTAAAGTCGATTTCGACATTTTCCGCTAGGCCGTAGTTCTTCTTGTAGGCAGCGGCCAAAGCAGCCTTCATGGCTTCAACGATAACGTCTTGTTTGATACCCTTGGTCTTTTCCAAGACGTCAAAGGCTTCCAGCATTTCTTTTGACATAAGTTTTGGATCACTCTTTCTAAAATTCGATTGCAAAACGGGCGCTGGCGATCTGCTTGCGCGGAATAGTCAGCTGCTTGCGCCGGGTCTTGATCTTAATTTCCAGTTTAATCTCCTGGTCGTCCAGGTCAAGCAAATGACCTTCAAAGACCTTCTCGCCTTCCAATTTCTGGTAGAGGCCGACATGGATGTACTGGCCCTTGGCCTTCTCCCAGTCCTGCTCCTTCTTGATCGGTCTTTCCAGGCCCGGTGAGGATAGTTCCAAAATATACGGGTCTGGCAGCGGATCTGGCTGCATTGAGTCCAATTTCTCTCCAACCAACTCACTCAGCTCCGCAATCGTTTCGATGTCAATTCCGTTTGGCTGCTTGTCCACGTAGATTCGCAGATAGTCTTGACTCTTTTCCTTGACGTATTCCAAATCAACAAGTTCACAGTCATGACCGATAATGACCGGTTCGATTGCTTCTTGGATAGGTGTTAAGTTTTTGGGCAAAATTTTCCTCCGTAATAAAAAGAGTGAGCATCGCTGCTCACTCGAATTTACCATATTCGATCTAAAAAAGATTATAACAGAATTTTCCCTACTTGTAAATAAGAAGCTCTTAGAAGAGGGAAAGTTGGTTCTGGTCAGGCATCCCCTCTAAGACATTGTTGTTTTCAAAGAAGTCCATGATCTTCTGGGAAACCTTGCCCCGGACCTGCAGGTCTTCTTTTGACAAAAATGGCGCTTCACTGCGGGCAGCCACGATCTGCTTGGCCGCGGAGTCACCTAAGCCATCAACGGCATTAAACGGCGCCAGAATGGTGTGCTTGTCCACGATCTTGTAAGTCGTAGCTTCAGACTCGTTGATGTCGACCATCTTGAAGTTGATCCCCCGCTCAATGGCTTCGTTGACCAGTTCCATGTAGGTCTGCAGGTCCTTTTCCAGCTTGGTCGCTGCCGTCCCTTTTTCCTTGTTCCGGTTGATCAAGGCCACAACCGTGTTCTTGCCCCGGCTCATGGCTTCCAGGTCGACCTTGTCGGCTCTGACTGAGAAGTAAGCGGCATAGTAGATCTCTGGATAGTAGACCTTGAACCAGGCCACCCTGAGAGCCATCAAGATGTAGGCGGCCGCGTGGGCCTTCGGGAACATGTACTTGATCTTCAAGCAAGACGGAATATACCAGTCAGGAATGTTCTTGTTTTCCTTTAAGACGGCCATGTTCTCATCAGAAATCCCCTTCCCCTTCCGGACAGTTTCCATAGTTGAAAAGGCGACTTCTTCCTTAACTCCCCAGTGGATCAAGTCAGTCATGATGTTGTCCCGGCAGCCGATCACGCTCTTTAACTTGCAAGTGCCGTTGTTGATCAGTTCCTCGGCATTGCCCAGCCAGACGTCCGTCCCGTGGGACAGGCCGGAAATCTGCAGAAGCTCGGCAAAAGTCGACGGTTTGGTCTCTTCCAGCATCCCCCGGACAAAGGGGGTCCCGAATTCCGGCAGGCCCAGGGTCCCGGTCTTGGAATTGATCTGCTCTGGAGTAACGCCCAGGGCTTCCGGGCTGGAGAAAAGGGACATGACCTTAGGGTCATCAGTTGGAATCGTCAAAGGATCAATCCCGGACAAGTCTTGCAGCATTCTGATCATGGTCGGGTCCTGGTGACCCAGGATGTCGAACTTCAAGAGGTTGTCGTGGATCTGGTGGAAGTCAAAGTGGGTCGTCTTCCATTCCTTGGAGATATCGTCTGAGGGATACTGCAGGGGAGTCAGTTCATAGATGTCCTTGTCATCCGGCAAAACGACGATCCCGGCCGGGTGCTGGCCGGTCGTGGCCTTGACCCCGGTAACCCCGATGGCCAGGCGGTCAACTTCCGCGTTGTTCATCTTGATTTCCGGGTGCTCGTCTTGATAGTGCTTGGCATAGCCAATCGCCTTTTTATCAGCCAGGGTACCTACGGTGCCGGCCTTAAAGGAGTGGTTTGGCCCAAACATAACTCTGATGAAATTGTGGGCAACTGGCTGGTAGTCACCAGAAAAGTTCAAGTCGATGTCGGGCACCTTGTCGCCATGGAAGCCCAGGAAGGTTTCAAATGGGATGTTCTGCCCGTCTTTAACCATCATGACCTGGCAGTCAGGACACTTTTTATCCGGCAGGTCAAAACCGGAGGCGTATTCGCCGTTTTCAAAAAATTCTGACTGCTTGCACTTCGGGCAGCGGTAGTGAGGCGGCATAGGGTTGATTTCAGTGATCCCCATCATGGTGGCAACCAGGCTGGAACCGACGGAACCCCGGGAGCCAACCAAGTAGCCGTCCTTAACTGATTTGGCCACCAGCATCTGGGAAATCAGGTAAACGACCCCGTAGCCGTTACCGATAATGGCATCCAGCTCCCGGTCCAGACGGGCCTGGATATTGTCCGGCAAAGGATCACCATAAAGTTCGTGGGCCTTGTCATAGGTCAGATTGCGTACCCGTTCAGCCGTATGCGGGATCTTTGGCGGGAAGCTTTCGTCTTGAACCGGCTGCACTCCCTCATCGATCATGGCATTGATCTTGTTCGGGTTGCTAATGACCACTTCTTTAGCAATGTCTTCGCCCATGAAGCTGAATTCATCCAGCATCTCCTGGGTGGTATAGAAGTGCAGGTCAGGGTGCTGCTTGTTGCGGTTTGGGTTACCCCTTTGGGCAGCCAGCAATACGTCCCGGTAGATGGCTTCATGCTTGTCGATGTAGTGGGCATCGCTAGTTGCCACGACCGGCTTGTTCAGTTCCTTGCCCAGCTTGTAAATATTGGTCAGAATTTCTTCCAGCTGGGCTTCATCAGCAATCAAGCCATCGGCAATTAAGCTGGAGTAGTTTGACGGCGGCTGGATTTCCAAAAAGTCGTAGAATTCCGCCTTCTTTTTGGCTTCTTTATAGCCCTTCTGCATCATGGCAATAAAGACTTCCCCCTGGCTGCAGGCAGACCCGTACAAAAGGCCGGCGTGCAGGCGGCGGAGTTCTGACTTAGGGGTTCTCAGCCCCTTGAAGTTGTATTTGATCCCGGCCAGAGAGACCAGTTCATACAAATTCCGCAGGCCTGGCTTTTGGTTCTGGGCTAAGACCGTAATATGGGTCGGCCGGGCCCGCTTGTAGCCTTCCCCGTTGCTGTAGTCGTTCATCTTGCCCAGGTCATCTTCCTGGTACTTGTCGTTAAAGGCATCCAAAAGCTTGAACATCAGGTAGCCGGTTGCTTCAGCGTCCTGGTTGGCCCGGTGGTGGTGCTCCAGGGCCACATTGTACTTGCGGCAAAGCGAATCCAGAGTGTGACGGGACTGTTCCGGGTGCAGGAGACGGGAAACTTCCAAAGTGTCGACGACCGGCTGGCTGATTTCTGGATAACCGCAGCGCTTCAAGGCCGCATCAACAAAGCCCACGTCAAACTGGACATTGTGCCCGCAGAGCGGGTCATTGCCGTAAAAGTCCATGAACTCCTTAATTACGACAGCTTCGTCGTCAGCCGCCTGGATCATCTCGTCCGTAATTGAAGTCAAGTTAATCGTAGTTTCAGACAATGGATGGTGAGGGTTGATAAACTTGTCAAAGCGGTCGATAACTTCACCGTTTTTCATCTTGACCGCCCCGATTTCGATAATCGTATCGTAAACAGAAGACAGACCGGTCGTTTCAACGTCGAAAATGACGAATTCCTGGTCTTCATACTTCATGCTGGCGGGGTTTAAAACCAGCAGGCCGTGGTCTTCAACCATGTTGGCCTCCAGGCCCATGATGACCTTCATCCCGGTCTTTTTGCCCGCTTCAAAAGCATTCGGCAGGGCCTGCAGGCCAGCATGGTCAGTGATGGCGACGGCCGGTTGACCGAACTTCTTGGCTGTCTTGATGATGTCTGCTACATCGCTAGTCGCGTCCAGCTGACTCATGTTGGTGTGGACGTGCAATTCCACATGCTTTTCTTCACCTTGGTAGGCTTCTTGCCGGCCCACGTGCTCGGTTAATTCCATGCTGTAGATGTTGAAGATCAAGTCATGGGCATACTGGTCATCCTTAAGGCTGCCCTGCATGCGGATCCAGACACCAGGCTTAATGCCTTTCAAATATTCGATTTCTTCTTTGTCAGAATCACGGACGAACTTCTTAAAAGAAATAGAACCGGTATAGTCAGTCATTTCCCCGTTAAAAATAAAGGAGCCCGACCGCAGTTCCTGCATTTCCGCCTTGAAGACATGGCCTTCGACAACCGCGCTGCGCTGGTCTTCTGACAAGTCTTTTAGCTGGGTAATCTCTGCCTTATCGCTGATGGCGCCTGGGCCAAAACTGGTCTTCTTCCCCCGCCGGCCCTGGTAGCTGGGCCGGGGAGCTGGCTTTGGCTTGGCCGGGGCCTGCTGGAAGGCTTTCTGCATGTTCTTCTCATGAGCTTCCACCAGCTGGGCCAGGCTTTCAAAGTCACTTTGCCCGCCCTGGTCAGTAACTTCCATCAAAAGCTTGACGTTAAAGAAACCGTAATTGCGCAGCTCTAAAGAGAAGCTGTCCAAGAGCCGCTGCTCCAGCATCTTGTCAAAAAGCTGGCCATTGATTGGAATAACCCAGCGGCCACTATCTTCATGGGGCGCCTGCCCGACCAGGAAGTTCTGGGCTGCCGGATTGGCGGACAAGACTTCTGAATTTTCAACCGCGTACTGCCAGTAGTCTGGCAGGTATTGCTGCTGGCCATCAGCCGTTTCAACTATGAGCCGAGTATCAACAAAGTCATTAAATTCATGCTTGATTGCCTGGTTCAAGGCATTGTAGCTTTCAAAACGCAGTGGAGTAGTAAAAAAAACGTGGATATCCCATCTACGTTCTTTTCTGTAGACATCCACGTTTTTTATCTCCCCTGCCTGTAAAACCGCTTCGTCAGCTGCCCCTGCCGAAAAGCCGACTTGTTTTAACAATTTGAGAAAAAGTTGGTTTTTATCAGTCACGAGAGTTCAATCCTAATCTAATTCGCTGGCAATAAAGTCTTCCAGGTCGGTAACGGCCAGCTTTTGTGCCTGGTCGTCGCCTGGACGCTTGACTTCAACGATCCCGTCAGCCGCGTCGCGGCCAACAGTAATTCTGATTGGCGCGCCAACCAGGTCAGCATCGTTGAACTTGACGCCTGGCCGTTCGTTACGGTCGTCATAAAGGACGTCATACTTGGCAAACTTGGCTTCCAGGTCTTCGGCCAGCTTGCTTTGGATTTCATCCTTCATCTTCATCTGGATGATGTGAATCCCGAATGGCGTGATTTCCTTTGGCCAGGCAACCCCATTTTCAGTCGCGTGCTGTTCGACGACGGCTGAAAGCAGGCGGGTAACCCCAATCCCGTATGAGCCCATGATGACTGGCTGGGACTTGCCGTTCTGGTCCAGGAACTTGGCCCCCATGGTTTCCGTGTAGTAGGTCCCCAGCTTGAAGATATGACCAACTTCAATTGAGGTAGTAAACTTGAGCGGTTCATGGTCAACCGGGTCAGGTTCGCCTTCGTTGGCAACCCGGAGGTCAGCAAAGCGGTCAGCCTTGAAGTCCCGGTCCAAGTTAGCGTTGATGAATTGAGCATCGCTTTCGCCAGCACCAACGACCACGTTATAGAGGCCCTTGACAGTTTCGTCAGCCACGATTTCGTCAGCCCAGTCAGCATTTACCGGGCCAACGCCGCCCTTTCCGGCCCCGGTCAGTTCTTCCAGGTCGCTAGTTTCAGCAACCCGCAGGCTGTCGCAGTCCAAGAGGTGAGTCAGCTTGACTTCGTTGACTTCCTTGTCAGCCCGGATCAAAACCAGAACCTTCTTCTTTTCGTCAACGATGTAGAGGACGCTCTTGACAATTCTGGTGGCTGGCACTTGCAGGAATTCTGCCAGCTTGTCAATGGAGTCGCAGCCTGGAGTAGCAACCTTTTCCATTGCCTTCAGTTCTTCAGGCTCTTGCTTGAAGGTATCAACGCTGACGGCCATTTCCAAGTTAGCGGCGTAGGTACCGGAAGCGTTGGTGGCAATAGTGTCTTCACCGACAGCGGCAGGTGCCTGGAACTCAATAGAGTTCTTGCCCCCCATAGTCCCGGAGTCAGCGATAACTGGCCGGACTTCAACGCCTGTGCGCTTGAAGATCTTGAGGTAGGCTGCCTTTTCATCATCAAACTGCTTGTCCAGCTGTTCTTGGCTGGCGGCGAAGCTGTAACCGTCCAGCATTACGAATTCTCTGCCCCGGAGAAGACCGAAACGTGGCCGGTTTTCATCCCGGAACTTGGTTTGAATCTGGTAAAGGTGCAGGGGCATTTGCTTGTAAGACTTGAGGCTCTTAGCCACCACGTCAGTGAAGGTTTCTTCGTGGGTTGGCCCCAGCAGCATTTCCCGGCCATGCCGGTCCTTCAGACGGAACATTTCCGGACCATACTTTGGCAGACGGCCTGATTCTTCCCACATTGAAGCTGGCAGCATGTGCGGCATGATCATTTCAACGACGCCGGCATTAGCCATTTCTTCTTCAATGATCTTTTCAGTCTTGCGCAAGACCTTGTAACCCAGCGGCAGGTATGAGTAGACACCAGCCGTAACCTGCCGGATGTAGCCGCCCCGCAGCATTACTTGGTGGCTCTTTGCAACCGCGTCGGCTGGAGTTTCCTTCAGCGTCGGCATGAAAAAGATTGATTGACGCATAATTAATTAAATTCTCCTAAACATTTATTATTTCAAGGACTACTTGATAAAGTAGCGGTAGATGTCGTTGCCAGTTACGGCGATAATCAAAATCAGCAAGAAGACCACCCCGATCAAGTCAACGACTGTCTCATGCTCCTCTGGAATCGGCTTGCCTCGCAGGAGCTCGATGAGTTCCAGCAAAAGCTTGCCCCCGTCCAGACCTGGAATTGGAATCAAGTTGACGATCCCCAGGTTGATGGACAGCATGCCAACAAAGGCCAGCATGTAGATCAGACCCATGGAAGTTGCCTTTGAAGTCTCCGAGTAGATCCCGACTGGGCCAGACAATTTGTTTAAGCTGAAGTGCTTGAACAAGTTGCCCAGGGCCTGGAAGATCATTCCTGTTACCTGCCAGCTCAAGTCCCAGCCCCGCTTCAGCTTGGCGGAAAATGAGTTGTCGGCCTTAGCCACGATGCCAACCAGGTATGACTTGGTCTTCTTTGAGTACTTTGGCGTCAGCTGGACTGACTTTTCGCTTCCCTGCCGCTTGACCTTGACCGTCAGGGTCTTACCCTTAGAAGAGTCAATCGCCTGGCTGACCTGGTCAAAAGTACTGATCTTCCGGCCGTTGATGGCCACGATCTGGTCGCCTTTTTGCAGAACGTGCTGGGCCGGGGAGTTTGCCGCTACCTGGCCCACGGTCGTTGTTGCCGGGCCAACTGAAGCAAAGCTGTAGATCATCAAGGCCACAAAGCCCAAAACAACATTCATAAACGGTCCGGCAAAAGAGGTTGCCAGTTTCTTCCATGGTTTGGCTGCCGGCAGCTGCACGTCCCGGGGGGCAATCTGCAGCTCGGTGCCTGTGTCGTCGATCATGGTCGCGTCATGGTCGACCTTGTAGGTCACCAGCTGGCTCTCATCGGCATTTTCATACCCTGCAATGGTCAAATCATCAACCAGATCGGCCTTAGTCACCCGCAAGGGACGGCCTTCGATCGGCAGGTCTGATTCTGAAGCATCGATTCGCGTAACAATTCCAGCCTCATTCAGTTCCAAGACAACTGCCGTCCCCGGGTCGATCTCACTCTGCTCGTCAGGACCAGCCAGGCGGACATAGCCGCCCAGCGGCAGCCAGCGGATGGTATAAGTCGTTTGACCAGGCCGCCACTGAACCAATTTTGGCCCCATGCCGATTGAAAACTCGCGCACCAAAATACCGGCCTTTTTCGCCACGAAAAAGTGCCCGAATTCGTGGACAAAGACCACCAGGCCAAAAACTATAATGAAGGCTAGAATACTTTTCACAGCGACCTCCTAAATTCCAAAGATCAAGGCAACAATTGGCAAAACGAAAAGCGTGCTGTCAAACCGGTCCAGGATCCCGCCGTGGCCCGGCAGGATCTTGCCGGAGTCCTTAACCCCGTAGAAGCGCTTGTAGGCTGATTCAACCAGGTCGCCCATCTGGCCGGCGATTGACAGGAAGAAGGAAGCATTGATCAAGCTGGTCTTGTCGCCGCCGACTGGAGCCAGGTTGACATAAATTGCCGTCACGATAACCGCGATGATCACGGCCCCGATTGACCCTTCCCAAGTCTTGTTCGGGCTGATTACTGGCCAAAGCTTGTGCTTGCCGAACTTGCGGCCAACCATATAGGCAGCCGTGTCAGTCGTCCAGACAATCACGAAGGCAAAGAGCAAGCGCCACAAACCGTGGACTGGATCGCTGTTTCTGATCGCAGCCAGGTAGTGGAAACCAGTCCCGATGTACAAACTTGACAGGACGTAAACGCCGATATCGTCAAAAGTCGTCTTGTTCTTAGACAGAACCGTCCAGGTCAAAAGCATCATTACCAAGGCATAGAAGACGCCCCACTTGCTCCAGTTTTTTGGCAAAAAGCCAAAGAAGGAGTTGGGCACGGTCCAGGTCAAGGTGGCCAGGGCAGCCAGGGTAAAGTCAACTGAGACCAGGATCTGCTTCTTCATCAAGAAGACTTCACTGATGCCGACGGCAGCCAAAAAGGCAGCTAGCCAGTCAATCCACATGCCACCGGCAACCAGGACCGGGATAAAAATCAATAAAGCAACAACTGCTGTAATTACTCTTTGTTTCATATTACCTAACTATCTGTTTCATCTAATTTACCAAAGCGCCGGTCCCGGTGCTGGTAGATCTTAACCATTTCGGCCAAGTCGTTTTCGTCGAAGTCCGGCCAGGCCTTGTCCGTAAAGGCAAGCTCTGAGTAAGCAATCTGCCAGAGCAGGAAGTTGCTGATTCTCTGCTCGCCAGATGTTCTGATCAAGAGGTCTGGATCAGAATAAGGGGCAAACTTGGCGGTCATCAGCTTGGCGGAGACCATGTCTTCAGTAATTTCTTCCGGCGTGATTTCCCCGCTGGCGGCCTCTTTTGCCAGAGCCTGCACGGCTGAAACGATTTCTTTTCTTGACCCGTAATTAAAGGCAAAGTTCAAAACCAGACCGGTATTGGCCGCGGTTTCCGCCATGGCCCGCTCAACCACTTCCCTGGTTGATTCCGGCAGGGCATCCAGATAGCCCATGATGTTGACCTTAACATTGTGGGCCTGCAGGCGGGGCATGAACTTGTCAAAGAACTTGACCGGCAGGTTCATCAAATAATTGACCTCATCCTTGGGCCGGGCCCAGTTTTCCGTCGAAAAAGCATAAAGAGTCAGGACTTTAATTCCCAACTCATCTGCCGCGAGCGCAATCTTTTCAACGTTGTCCATCCCGGCCTTGTGGCCCATGAAGCGCGGCATTTTCCGCTTCTTTGCCCAGCGGCCATTGCCGTCCATGATGATCGCCAAATGATTCAGCTGCTTATTCTTATCCATAATTAACCCTGAGTGATTTCCTTGCGCTTATTGTCAGCCATCTGGTCAATCTTCTTGGTTGATTCGTCAGTAACCTTCTGGACTTCCTTTTCCAGGCGCCGTTCTTCGTCTTCAGTGATTTTGCCGTCTTTTTCCTGCTTCTTCAAAGCCTTCATGGCTTCCTGGCGGACATTGCGGACAGCAATCTTGGCTTCTTCAGCCAGCTTGCCGACTTCCTTGGCAATTTCCTGCCGCCGTTCCCCGGTCAGTTGCGGGATAACCAGGCGGATGACGTTACCGTCGTTAGCTGGCGTAAGGCCCAGGTCTGAGGCCAAAATTGCGTGTTCAATATCGTTCAAAGAAGTCTTGTCATATGGAGTGATCATCAAAACCCGTGGTTCTGGAATGGTGATCCCGGCCAGTTGCACCAGCGGAGTTGGTACCCCGTAGTATTCAACCATCACCCGGTCCAAAAGGGAGGCGTTGGCTACCCCGGCCCGGACAGTTGCCAGATTGCTCTGGTAGACTTCGATGGACTTGTTCATGTTGCTCTTGGCTTTAGCAATCGTTTCGTTGTTCATTACTTGTCACCTCTGATAATCGTCCCGATGTTTTCGCCTTCAACTACCCGCTTGATGTTGCCTGGAGTGTTGACGTTGAAGACGATCAATGGAATATGAGTGTCCATGGACAAGGAGCTGGCAGTTCTGTCCATAACTTGCAGGCCCTTGGCGATCATGTCCAGCTGGGTCAGTTCAGCAAACTTCTTGGCACTTGGGTCCAGGTTCGGGTCAGCAGTGTAAACCCCGTCAACCCCGTTCTTGGCCATCAAGATCACGTCAGCGTTAATTTCCGCTGCCCGCAAAGCAGCCGTGGTGTCAGTTGAGAAGTATGGGTTGCCAGTGCCGCCGCCGAAAATAACGACCCGGTTCTTTTCCATGTGGCTGATTGCGACCCGGCGGATATAAGGTTCAGCTACCTGCCGCATGGAGATTGAGGTTTGCAGTCTGGTCTGCACGCCAGCAGTTTCCAGGCCATCTTGCAGGGCCAGGCCATTCATGATCGTGGCCAGCATGCCCATGTAGTCAGCTTGAGCTCTTTCCATGCCCAGCTTGGCCCCGGTTTCACCGCGCCACATATTGCCGCCGCCACAGACGACGCCGACTTGCACGCCCATGTCATGAACCAGCTTGATTTCGTGCGCCAATTTCTTGATCACAGTTGGGTCAATGCCAGTTCCCTTTTCCCCGGCCAAAGCTTCGCCGGAAATTTTCAAAATGATACGATTATATTTAACTTGACTCATAATGCCCTCCTAATTAGCTCTAACTATTTTACCATAAAACAGAAAACTGTCTCTCCTATTTATCCTATTTCACCAGCTTAAATTTGCAAAAGCAAATTTGCCGACAAAAAAAGGATGGGTTTCCCCATCCTTTTTCTTGCTAGAAGAAATTAAGAAATTAGTTCTTCATTTGTGCAGCAACTTCAGCAGCAAAGTCTTCTTGCTTCTTTTCGATGCCTTCGCCGACTTCGAAACGAACAAAGCTTACTACGGAAGCGTTGACTGATTCAAGGTATTGTTCAACAGTCTTGCTGTCGTCCATAACGTAAAGTTGAGCGAGCAAGGTGTTTTCTTGGTCAACCTTAGTGTTGTCCAGCATGAAGCGGGCCATCTTGCCTGGGATGATCTTGTCCCAGATCTTTTCTGGCTTGCCTTCAGCCTTCAGTTCTGCCTTGATGTCTTCTTCAGCTTGAGCAATGACTTCGTCAGTCAATTGCGCCTTTGAACCATACTTAAGGTGTGGCAAAGCTGGTTTGTTGACCATGGCACGTGATTCGTTGTCTTGGTCAATCTTGTGGTTAAGTTGAGCCAGTTCTTCGAGGACGAAAGCTGGGTCAAGTTCCTTGTAGGACAGAACCTTTGGGCTCATTGCGGCAATGTGCATTGCAATGTGCTTAGCCAAGGCTTCGTCGCCGCCTTCAACAACAGTCAAAACGCCGATGTGGCCGCCATTGTGTTGGTAAGCGCCAAAGTGTTGGTCATCAGTCTTTTCAAGAACAGCGAAGCGGCGGAAGGAAATCTTTTCACCGATAGTCGCAGTAGCATTTACGTATGCTTCTTCAAGGCTTTCGCCTGAAGGCATGGTCAATGCCAAAGCTTCTTCGTTGTTAGCTGGCTTGCCCTTGGCAATAGTTTCGGCAGTTTCGTTGACCAAAGTTTTGAACTGTTCGTTTTGCGCAACGAAGTCAGTTTCAGCGTTGACTTCAACGATAGCAGCAACGTTGCCGTCTACGTAAACGCCAGTCAAACCTTCAGCAGCGATCCGGTTAGCTTTCTTGGCAGCCTTTGCTTCACCCTTTTCGTGGATGATTTCGATAGCTCTTTGCATGTCGCCTTCGGCTTCAACCAGAGCCTTCTTGGCGTCCATGACGCCGGCACCAGTGGTTTCACGCAATTCCTTGACTTGCTTAGCAGTAATGTTTGCCATTTAAAAAAGTCCTCCAGGTCAAACTAAATAACAGAATTCTTCCAAAGATAGTTTACGACAAATTATTCAGCGTCGTCTACTTCTTCAGCAGAGTTTTCTTCAGCACTTTCAGACAATTCCTTTTCAACGTCGGCGTTATCTGCACCTTGCTTGCCTTCGATTACGGCGTCAGCCATAGTACCGGCGATCAAGCGGATAGCACGGATAGCGTCATCGTTTGAAGGGATGATTACGTCGATCGGGGTTGGGTCAGTGTTGGTGTCAACCATGGCTACAACTGGGATACCAAGCTTGTTAGCTTCGTGAACGGCGATCTTTTCCTTCTTAGGGTCAACGACGAACATTACGTCAGGAATCCGAGGCATGTCTTCGATACCGCCCAGGAACTTTTGCAGCTTGTCCATTTCCTTGGTCAGCAAAGAAACTTCCTTCTTTGGCAGTACGTCGAAGGTACCGTCTTCAGCCATCTTCTTCAAGTCCTTCAGACGCTTAACCCGGCTTTGGATAGTAGTCCAGTTGGTCAAAGTACCGCCCAACCAGCGTTGGTTGACGTAGTATTGACCTGCACGGGTAGCTTCTTCAGCGATTGCTTCTTGAGCTTGCTTCTTGGTACCAACGAACAGGAAAACACCGTCGTCTTGAGCAACAGCCTTAACGTAGTTGTAGGCGTCGTCAAGCATCTTGATGGTCTTTTGCAGGTCGATGATGTAGATCCCGTTTCTTTGAGTGAAGATGTATGGCTTCATCTTCGGGTCCCATCTTCTAGTTTGGTGACCAAAGTGTACACCAGCTTCAAGCAATTGCTTCATAGATACAACTGACATAAATAAATTCCTCCTAGGTTATTTCCTCTCAAGCGTTCATTTCAGCATTCAACCGTTTGTCTTTAGGCACCTGAACGCCGATCGCTCTTGATGTGTTTTCTAGCGTGCAATCGCACGCTTATCTAGCATACTCGATTTTTCCTTTAAGCGCAAGCTTTTCCGCCTAAAATTTAACCCCTTGCTCGTGCAAAAATTTTTCCTTCCAGGCCCGGTCATGATGCTTGAACCAATATTCCCGCTGCATGGCCGTCCGCTTGTCGGCATATTCTTCAAGATAGATCATTTCAACCGGCCGCCGGCTCTTGGTGTACTTGGCCCCTTTACCAGAATTATGAGCCCCCAGCCTTTTCTTTAAATCATTGGTGTAGCCGCCGTAAAAGCTGCCGTCGCTGCATAAAAGGACATAAAAGTAATGCTTTTCCTCTGGCAATTTGGCCTCTAAAATTTCCTTGATGGCCGGGGTATTGCTGCCGTCTGCCTCATGGACTTCGATGGCGTCGCGCAGAACCAGCCCGTCGCCTTTCCCGCTTCTGACCGCTTCAACGATGACTAAATTGGCGTCTTGCCCTCTTCTGGAGACAAAGGGCTGGACAGTCTTAACGGCCAGGTCATGCTTAAAGCCGTAATTGATGATCTCACCCAGCCGCTCTGGCCGGTGGACCATGAACATCTTCCCCTTCATTTTCAAGAGGCCGGCGGAAACGGCGACGATTTCTTCCAGGTTGATCTCCAGTTCATGGCGGGCGATGGCTTTAGACCGGTCCGGGTTCAGCTTGTGGCCGGCCGGGGCCTTGAAATATGGCGGATTGACCACAACGACGTCATAGCTGTCTTTTCGCAAAAAGCTGCCCGCGTCTTTGACATTGCCCTGGTGGACCGTGATCCGGTCCTGCATGTCGTTTAATTCAACCGACCGCCGGGCCTTGGAAACGATGTCTTCTTGCAGTTCAACATCGTCGTAATGAGCCTTGTTAAAAGCAGCCATGTAGAGGCTGGCTGCCGCGTTGCCGCTGCAGAGTTCAACCACCTTGGACCGGTTTTTGATGGCTTCTTTGGCCCAGTAAGCCAGAAGCAGGGTATCCAGGGAAAAGGCAAAAGACTGCCCGTCCTGGATGATTTTCAGCTGCTCGCCCAGCATGTAATCGATACGTTCATTTTCCTTTAGTTCAATCATGTAATTCTGAAGCCCGTCCCTTATTCTTAGATGTGTTATAATTTATTCTACATCATTTGGAGGTTCTTTTATGCTTTATCGTATTTTCAGACCGATCGCCCGCTTCATCGTCTGGGTCTTAAACGGCCACCTGCATGTCCACCACAAGGAAAGACTGCCCGAAGGCACCTACATTTTGGTTGCCCCCCACCGGAACTGGTGGGAGCCGATTCTTTTCGCCCTGGCAGCCAGCCCTACGGAATTCATGTTCATGACCAAGCAGGAGCTGTTTAAAAATCCGGTCCTCCGCTGGATCTTAAACAATGTCCACGCCTTCCCGGTCAACCGGGAGCATCCAGGTCCTTCCGTTATCAAGATCCCGGTCAAGGGCTTAAAGTCAGAAGGCCTGTCTTTGATCATGTTCCCATCCGGCACCCGGCACTCAGCCTCCCTTAAGTCCGGCGCCCTGGTTATCGCCAGAATGTCCGGCCGGCCCCTGCTTCCGGCTGTCTACCAGGGCCCGCTTACTTTTAAAGGGGTCTTGCAAAGAAAAGGCATGGAAATCAACTTTGGCAACCCGATCGTCATTGACCGCAAGACCAAATTGACCCCGGAAACCGAAGCTGCCTACAACCAGCAGCTGGAAGACGCCTGGAAGCAGATCGACCAGGAACTGGATCCGGATTTCCACTATGAAGCTAAATAATTAAAGATGACAAAACAACAAGAAAAAGGATTGAGCATGGACGCTCAATCCTTTTTCTTTATGCTTTTTACTGCTGCTTATTACTTGTTATTTTCCAGGTATTCCATAATCTGGACGGCGTTGGTTGCCGCCCCCTTTCTGATCTGGTCGCCGGTGCACCAGAGAGTAAGGCCGTTAGGGTTGGTCAAGTCCCGGCGCAGGCGGCCGACTTGCACGATATCCTTGTCGGAGTTTTCCAGGGGAGTTGGAGTGTGATCAGTAACCAGGATGTCGCCGTCAAAAGCCGCGATGGCATTTTCAGCAGCTTCAACTGAGACCGGTTCTTCAGTGACAACCGTCACCGCAATTGAGTGGGACCGGTAGACCGGGACCCGGACGCAGGTGCAGGTCACCAACAAGTCTGGCAAGTGCAAGATCTTTCTGCCTTCATTCTGCATCTTCATTTCTTCAGTCGTATAGCCGTTTTCCAAAGGACTGCCAATGTCAGCGATGACGTTAAAGGCGATCTGGGCCGGGAAGACCTTGGCTTCCACGCTCTCGCCCTTGGTCAAAGCCGTCACTTCATCCTTCAGTTCGCTGATCCCGCCCATGCCGGCACCGGAAACGGCCTGGTAGGTGCAAGCGTTGATAGCCTTGATCGGAGACAACTTGGCAATTGGAGCCAGAGCCATCAAGGTAATGGCAGTTGAGCAGTTGGGATTGGCAATCACGCCGTGGTGGTCTAAAGCATCTTGGCCATTAATTTCAGGAACTACCAAAGGCACGCCATCTTCTTGCCGGAAGGCTGAGCTGTTGTCAATGTAGACTGCCCCGCTTTTTTCGACCAGGGGCCGGTATTCCTTAGACAGGCTGTTAGAAACTGCCCCCAAAACGTAGTCCAGGCCATTCAGTCTTTCCTGGCTAACCACTTCCAGGGTCAATTCCTGGCCAGCAAAGGGCAGCTTTTTACCCTTGGAGCGCTCGGAAGCAAAAACGCGCAGTTCTTCAACCGGCAATTGTCTTTCTTCAATACATTCCAACATCTGCCGGCCAACGGCCCCTGTAGCTCCTAAAATACCAATTTTCATTTATCGTTCCACTCTTTCTTCACTAATAAACTGCTGATAAATCGCCTTGATTGCCGGCACCAGGTCCTGGTTGTTGACCCCAATGACGATGCTTTGTTCATCGCAGGCCTGGTTGATGGTGCGGATATTGATCTGCTGGTCACCCAGTGTTGACAAAATTTTGCCCGACATCCCCGGCATTTGCCGCATGGCCCGGCCAACCACGGCCAGCATGGCCTGCTGGCTTTCGACCTGGATATCGTCCAGGTGCAGGTCCTGCTTTAATTCCGCCACGATCTCATAGAGATAGCGCTCGATTTTCTTGGTCTGGACCACAATAGAAAAGGTATCGACCGTGACCGGAACGCTTTCAATCGAGATCTGAAATTTTTCAAAAACGGCTAAGACCTTGCGTAAGAAGCCTGCCTCAGCTGAAACATGCGACTTAACCATGGTGATGACCGTAAAGTCCTGCTTGCCTGTAATCCCGGTGATGACATGAGGCGGCTCTTGCGCGTCAAGTTCACTGCAATCATTCATGATCATGGTGCCAGGATTTTCCGGATGATTGGTGTTGCAGACATTGATCGGGATGTTTTTCTGCCGGACGGGAAAAACCGCGTCGTCATGCAGGACATTGGCTCCCATATAGCTCATCTGCCGCAATTCTGAGTAGGTAATCCGGGGAATCTGGACAGGATCTTTGATAATGCGCGGATCGGCCACGTAAAAGCCCGAAACGTCAGTCCAATTTTCATAGAAGTCAACGTCGAAGGCATTGGCCACGATTGACCCGGTAATGTCTGACCCGCCCCGGCTCATGACCTTAATCACCCCATTTGGCAAAGAACCGTAAAAGCCGGGGATCAACACCCGCCGGCCCGGGTCAACCTGGGCTTTTAACAGTTCCTGGCTTTTATCCAGGTCAATTGAGCCGTCATAATGGAAACGGATCACCCAGCTGGCGTCAACAAAGTCTGCGTCCAGGTATTCAGCCAGGCAAAGGCCGGTCAAGTATTCGCCCCGGGAAACCAGGTAGTCCAGGTTCAAGTTCCGGGCCATGTTCTGCCGGATCTTG
This sequence comes from Lactobacillus sp. HMSC08B12, assembly GCF_001808415.1. Lineage (NCBI taxonomy): Bacteria > Bacillati > Bacillota > Bacilli > Lactobacillales > Lactobacillaceae > Lactobacillus > Lactobacillus sp. HMSC08B12. The sequence continues at coordinate 26,974 of NZ_KV793184.1, forward strand.
GCGAATTCTCCAGCCAAGTCGATTTTAAGGCACAGGCTGCGCTTGATTTCCATGTACTTGTCCACGATAGACTGGAAAATCGACTCATAGCTGACGTCATAGGTAATGTGAGCCGCGCAGAGGTAGAGGAGGTCGGTGACCTTATGGTCCTCCTGCCCGCTCTTGCCGCAGGCGCTGGTCACCACGTACTTGCGGTCCGGATCAGCCAAAATGATTTGCTTGACCTTCTTAAACTGTTCGCTGTTGGCGACTGAAGAGCCGCCGAATTTGACTGCTTTACTCATCTGCCACTCCCGCCAAAAAGGACGACGGGTCCCCGCTTTCCTTGACCAGGCTTGAAATTTCTGCCAAAGTCAGCTTTTTGGTCAAAAATGCCTTTTCGCTGATTCTTTCTGCTACTACATCCTGGAAAAAATCAGCCCGGTTAGTCCGCAGGTAGAAAGTCTGCTCTTCTTCATCAGTCAGCTGACCCGGTTCAGCACTTTGCACGCTTTCCTTTTTCCCTTCAGCCAGATCCAAGAGGTCTTGGACAGCCGCGTGGGCGGTTGGCAAAGACCCTGCCCCCTGGCCCACGAATGTTGCCGGACCCAGGGAGGCGGAATCAGTTTCCAGGGCATTGAAGTTAAGGCCCACTCCGGCTAAAAAGCTGGTCTTTTTCAGCATGACTGGCAAAACCTGCAAGGACAGCTTCTCACCTGTCTGCCGGCCCCGGCCCAGCAACTTGATGGTCCGGCCATTTGCCTTGGCCCAGGCAAAGTCTTCCTTGGTCAAATGCCGTATCCCCCACTGGTCAACCTGGCTTGGATCAGCAATTTTGCCAAACGCAGTCAAGGCTGACAAGCAGACCTTGTAGCAGACGTCCCCGCCGTCGATGTCATCGCTGGGATCCTTTTCCGCGTAGCCCAGCTCCTGGGCTTCTTTTAAGCAAGCAGCAAAGTCCAGGTCCTTTTCTGCCATCTGGGAAAGGATATAGTTGCTGGTCCCGTTAAAAATCCCCTGGAAGGCCGTGACCGGCTCCAGGCGCTGAATGTGCTTGATGTTGTCAATCCAGGGGATGCCGCCGCCAACGCTGGCCTCATAGGCCAATACCAGGCTCTTTTGCCTGGCTAAGTCAAAGAGCTCGCCGGCATAGACCGCCAGCATCTTCTTATTAGCCGTCACCACGTGCTTGCCGGCTTCCAAGGCCCGCTTAACATAGCTGTGTGCCGGTTCTACCCCCCCGATGCACTCGCAAACCACTGAAATTTCCGGATCGTTCACGATTTCCACAAAGTCAGTCGTATGCTGGTCATCCAGGATCTGTTCATCTCTGTGGACCAGGATTTTTTTAATTTTAATCTTCTGCAAAAGCGGAGTTTCAGCCTCTTCAACCAGCTTTACAATGCCGCCGCCAACCACGCCGCGGCCTAAGATTGCAATTTGCATACCCGCCTCCGTTGTTTCTAATCTAGGGACACTTGTTTTTGAATTAAAAACATAGTATCATTATCCGCAAGGCTTGACAAGGGAAAAGTTACTTATTATTAAACAAAAATTAAAGCAATATGTCAAAGGAGAATTTGCCATGGCCGACTATTTTTACGTTCATAAAAAGATCCTGCCCGACTATCTGGAGAAGGTCCTAGAGGCAAGGGAAATGCTGGACAGCCGGGAAGCAGCCACCGTCACCGAGGCGACTGAGCGGGTCGGCATCTCCCGCAACACTTATTACCGCTATAAAGACTATGTTTTTAGAGCCAAGGACCCTGCAAGGGGCCAGCAGGCGGTCTTGTCTCTGCTTTTAGCTGACCTACCTGGGGCCCTGTCAGCCGTTTTGACCTGCGTGACCGACCACCGGGCCTCGGTTTTGACTATTTCCCAGGCCATCCCTTTGGCCAGCCATGCCAGCGTCTTGATGTCCCTGGACCTGGCCGGCCTTGAAGGAGACATCAACACCCTTTTGGCTGATTTGAAAAATCTCCCCTTTGTTAAAAATCTCCAGCTTGCCGGATTAGAATAATAAAAGAGCGCGTCTTCTGGGCGCGCTCTTTTTTGCCTTAATTCATCCTTAGTTTTCCCGGTTTTGCTGGAGGGTGTAAAGGTCATAGTAGTAGCCCTTTTGGGCCAGCAAGTCCTCGTGCTTGCCGTGTTCGACGATTCTCCCCTTGTCTAAAACAATGATCTGGTCAGCATCAGCAATCGTTGACAGGCGGTGGGCAATAGCCAGGGTCGTGCGGCCCTGGCGGAGCTTTTTGAGTCCTGCTTGAATCAAACTTTCTGTTTCCGTGTCCACGTTGGCCGTTGCTTCGTCCAAAATCAAAATCTTAGGATTGGTTACCAGGGTCCGGGCAAAGGAAATCAGCTGTCTTTCCCCGCTGGAGAATTCCGATCCGCCTTCAATGACCTTGGCATGGTATTTCCCAGGTAATTTTTCGATAAAGCGGTCAGCCTGGACAGTTTTGGCGGCTTCTTCAATCTGCTCATCAGTGATCTTGTCATTGTACAAGCGGATGTTGGAAGCCACGTCCCCATAGAACATGAAGGGTTCCTGGAGAACCAGGCCCATTTTTTGCCATAATTCTGCCTTGGAAAAGTCCCGGATGTCGATCCCGTCCAAAAGGATCTGGCCCGAGTGAAATTCGTAAAAGCGCATCATTACGTTGATGATTGAACTCTTGCCTGAACCCGTGTGGCCAACGATCCCCAGGGTCTCGCCTGGATTAAGGGTGAAGGAAACATCGCGGAGAACGTCATGCTTGCCGTCATATGAGAATGACACATGCTTAAACTCAATTTTCCCTTCCTTAATCTTGGCGTTGGCCAGCTCTTTTTGCTCAGGCTCGTATTCTTCCTGGTCCAAAATCTTGAAGATCCGCTTGCCAGCCACGATCCCGTCGGTAAAGAAGGTCAGCGAGTTCATCATGTCCGACAAGGGGTTAAAAAAGTTCTGCACATAGTTTGCAAAAGCATAGATCATCCCGGCCGGGACAAAAGTTGCCCGGAGGGGGTAACCGAACCAGACCAAAACGCAGGTTAAGGCCAACGAATAGAGCAGGGTCGTAAACGGCGACAAGAGCAGGCCGTTGGTTCTGATCAGCTTGAAGCGGGTCTGCATCTGCTGGCGGTTGATTTTTTCAAAATCATCGTCTATCCGCTTTTCCTGGCGGAACTGCTGGATCACGGAAATTCCGGCAATGCTTTCTTCCAGCTTGGTGTTGATCAAAGAGTTGCGGGCCCGGTATTCGTGGTAGATTTTGGAGCTGACCCGGTTATAAAGCCAGATTGCCCCAACGATAAGTGGAATAAAGGCCGTCACGATCCCCCCGGCCACCGGGTCAGCCATATACATAGCAATCAAGGCGGTTACCATGGAGACGATCCCTAACAGAAAGGCAGAGAAAACCTGCATAAAGTTGCCCAGGGTCATCGTGTCGTTGGTTACCCGGGACAAAATCGACCCGGCTGGAGTCTGGTCAAAATACCGCATCCCCAGGGTGTGAATTTTTGCATAAAGGACCCGGCGGACCTTTTCCAATGCCTTTTCCCCGGCCAGGGCATAAAGGTATTCATAGGTAAATTGGCAGACCGCCTTAAATACCACGCCAATGCCGTAGATCAAGGCAACATAATAAAACGTGCTGAAGTCAACCTTGCCCGTCTTCAAATAGTGGTCCATGTAATACCGCAGCCAGGTCGGCAAGAGCATATTGATCACGGAAACTGCCACCATCCCTACGACGGCAGTCAGTAATTCCCCCTTGTAAAGCCAGACAAAGGTCCAGAGCCGCTTTAAAATCTGCCACTGCTCTTTGGTCGAAATCGGCTGCTGCCAGACTGACTGGAAGTCCTCATTATTCATCGTCATCTTCACCTACCTTCTGGGCTAATTCCTGCCGCTGCCACATCCGGGCATACCAGCCCCCTTTGGCCAGCAATTCTTCATGCGTCCCTCTTTCTGCCACCTGCCCGTCTTGCATGACCAGGATCAAGTCAGCATCCATTACGCTGCTTAAGCGGTGGGCAGCGATGACGGTAATTTTCTTTTCCCGTTCTTGCCGAAGCTTAGTCAAGATCGCCTTTTCAGTTTTGGCGTCAACAGCTGACAAAGCATCGTCCAAAATCAAGATTTCACTGTCATGAAGCAGGGCTCTAGCAATCGACATCCGCTGCTTTTGCCCGCCCGACAGGGAAATCCCGTTTTCCCCGATCATGGTCTCATAGCCATTTGGAAAGGCCAGGATATCGTCGTGAAGGGCGCTCTTTTTAGCCGCCACTTCGACCTCTTCCTGGCTGGCATCCGGCTTGGCAAAGGCAATATTGTCTCTGACCGACATGGAGAAAAGGAAGTTGTTTTGGGGAACGTAAGATATTTCTTTTAAGTAGACGTCCAGGGGAATCTGCCGGATGTCGTGGCCGGCAAAAGTGATCCGGCCCTTGTAGTTATCAAACTCCCGCATCAAAAGCTGGATAATGGTCGTCTTGCCTGAGCCAACCCGGCCAACCAGGCCGATAGTCTGCCCGTTTTTCAAGTCAAAGTCCACTGGCCCCAAGGCAGCCTTGTCTGGTTCATCCGGGTAGGCAAAACTGGTCACGTGATAGCGCAAATCCCCAGTCAACTTCTGCTCCTTGTCCATTGAATCTGAGTCCACGATCAAAGATTTTTCATTGAGCAGGCTCATAATCCGGTCGTAGCTGGCACTCCCCCGCTCAAGAACATTAAACAGGTAGCCAATGGCAAACATTGGCCAGACCATGGCCCCAATGTAGGACACAAAGGAAATCAGCTGGCCCAGGCTGATCGCTTTGCTGAGAACCAGCCGGCCACCGTAGATGATGGTAATGATGTAGGTAATCCCGATGATCATGGTAATCATTGGGTCGTAGAGTGAGTCGATCCGGAAGACCTTTTTATTGATATCTACCGTTTCATAGGTCATCTTGTTAAAAGCTGCCGCATCCTCCTTTCCCTGGCCAAAAGTCTTCAAGACCTTAATCCCAGACAAGGATTCCTGAGTCTTGTTGTTCAAGCGGGAAAAGGCCGCCTGCGAATCCATATAGGCGTCATGCAGGCGATCACCCAGGTAGCGGGCACAGAAGGCCAAAAGGGGCAGCGGCAGCATGGCCGCCAGGGTCAAGCGCCAGTCTACCAGGATCATCATGGCCAGCAAGGTGGTCCCCCCGGTAAAAATCGCGTCGATCAAAGTCAAGATCCCGTCACCTGCTACGTTCTGCACGGCCTGGACGTCATTGGTTGCCCGGGCCATCAAGTCCCCGGTACGGTAGCGCTGAAAGAAGGTCCGGTCCATCTGCATAAAATGCCAGAAGAGCCGGCCGCGGAGTTCTTTTTCCAAAATCGCCGCTCCGCCGTAAATCTGCTTGCGCCAGAAATAGCGGCAGACATAAAGGGCCAAAGCCGCCAGCAAAATTGCCAGAACATAGCTAAAAAATTGCTGCCAGCTGATTCTCCCCGTATCCAGCTGGTCAGCCATCATGCCCAGGATCCGCGGCGGGACCAGGTTGGCTGCCGAAGTCAGGACTAAGGCCGTGATCCCTAAGGCGTAGCGCTTGCGGTGGGCTTTAAAGAACCAGCCCAGCTTGCTGAAAGTATCCATTTTTTCCTCCCTCTTTTATTTGGGTTTTATCTTTTTCTCCTTCTTTTCTAATCCCCCTAGCCCGAAAAAAAGAGCGCCAGGATTCCCCTAGCGCTCTATGGCTGACTAGACTAGTTCTTGGCTGCCTGGTGCTTGATCATGTTCATCACTTGGTTGACCTTCTTGGCTGAAGGCTTCTGGCCCATTTGTGACATCATGGTTTCAACCATTTCCCGGGTAATCGGGGGATTCTTCTTAAAGTAGTTTTTCATGTAAGTCCGGGCACCGTAAAAACCAGCAACCGCACCCAGAAGAGCTGCCAAAATAATCAAGAAAATCGCCAAACCTAAATTCATTATCGCTAAACCTCCATTGGTCTTAATTTGTTATCCGCCTCAGCGGAGATGCATTCGTTAGTCACACAAATACTATCTTACAAAACTTCAGACCATTTTTAAAGGATAAATCTTATCTGAGAACCTTTTTCTTCTGAATTTGCTTGGCTTTCTCCGGCGTAACGTCCTTGCCTTGATCGTCAACAATTACCAGGCTGTCCAGCTGCTGCTTGAAACCTGCCCGGAAGTTGGCGATAAACTGCTTGTGCAGTTCTTTGCGTTCAGCCTCTTCAGCCTCCGTCAAGCCGCTTTCCTGCTTCTTCTTGTATAATTCATTGATTCTTTTTCTGACTTGATCTGCTTCTGTCATATATATATCCGCCTTTCTAGTGATAAGAATAGTGTACTCGCTTTGCAAAAATAAAAAAAGTTTTAAGCCCAGAACGCCCGTTTGCAAACTTCCCGAATATTTGCTAAAATAAGTAATAACCGACAATAAGATTTTTGACGAAGGAAAAGTAACTATGGCAACTCACGACTCAAAACAATTAGAAATTCTGCAATACATCTACGATACCGTTGAAAACCGCGGCTTCCCGCCGACGGTCCGGGAAATCTGCGCGGCAGTTGGCCTGTCTTCAACCTCCACTGTCCATGGCCATTTGACCAGACTGGAGCGCAAGGGCTACCTCATCAAGGACGCCACCAAGCCCCGGGCTTTGGAAATCACCCACGCCGGCCTTGACGCCTTGGGCATCAAGCCTAAAGACATTCCGGTCATCGGGGTTGTTACCGCCGGCCAGCCGATCCTGGCTGTCCAGGACGTGGAAGACTACTTCCCGCTTCCACCGAACCTGGCCAGTGATGCCGGTGAGCTCTTCATGCTCCGGGTACACGGCACCTCAATGATCAATGCCGGTATCTTGAACGGGGACTATGTCATCGTCCGCAAGCAGACCACGGCCCAGAACGGGGAAATCGTGGTCGCCATGACTGATGACGGGGAAGCAACAGTCAAGCGCTTCTTTAAAGAAGACTTCCACTACCGCCTGCAACCGGAAAATGATGCCATGGATCCAATTATCTTGAACCATGTGCAAATTTTGGGCAAGGTCGTCGGTCTTTACAGAACAAATATTGATTAATACAGTATTGCCGGTCAGCAAGCTCGATTAGCTCATATTTTTTGAAAAGATGTTTTGTTTTATGCAAAGCATCTTTTCCTTTTCAACCGTTTTCTGAAAACGGTTGACATTTTCATGGCGTTTTCTATTGCCATTTTCCTGAAACTCCGTTAATCTAATAACTATTCGACAAATTATTAGTTAAAGGAGTTTTCAATTAATGAATATCATCATTGCCTTACTGCCAGCCATCGGCTGGGGGGTTATGCCTTGGATCGTTAACAAGGTGCCAAACAGCAAGCCGGCCAACCAGATCTTCGGCGTCGGCATGGGGGCGACTATTGTCGGCATCATCGTGACTTTAATCCAGCATCCGGCCATTTCCATGCCAGTTTTCTTCCTGTCCCTTCTGTCCGGTGCTTTATGGACGATCGGTCAAATCGGCCAGTTCATCTCCTTCACCCGGATCGGGGTCAGCAAGACCATGCCGATCTCAACTGGCCTGCAGCTGGTCGGCAATACCATCATCGGGGCTTTGATCTTTGGTGAATGGAAGACCAGCAACGACTTTATCTTCGGGATCATTGCCCTGGTCATCATCATGGTCGGCGTCATCTTGACCGCCTACACTGAAAAGGGCGACGGCTTCACTCAGAAGACCACCAACAAGGACATCCTCTTCCTGGTCTTGACCACGATCGGCTACCTGGCCTACTCTGCCTTCCCGAAGACGATTACGGCAGACGCTGAATCCATGTTCCTGCCGCAAACCCTGGGGATCCTGCTGGGGTCTGTGATCTACCTGACCTTCAGCGGCAACAAGGCTGCCTTCAAGGAAAAGACCAGCTACCTTGACCTCTTTGCCGGCATCAGCTTCGGGATTGCAGCTTACGCCTACATCATCTCCGCTCAACTCAACGGGGTGACCAACGCCTTCATCTACGGCCAGCTGAGCGTAATCATCTCCACCATCGGCGGGATGACTCTGCTGGGCGAACGCAAGCAAGGCAAGGAACTGGTTGCAACGCTTGCCGGCCTCTGCCTGATCGTTGTCGGCGCTATCCTTTAAATCTAAATCAAAATACTAAAATACAAATAATTTACGTGCTAGCTAAAAAGCTAGGAGCAGATGCTCCTAGCTTTTTACTTTTTGTATTAGTTTTTCCGTCTTATTGAATCTTAACCTTCTGGCTTTCTGCATGTTTGACGTCAAAGCCGGAGACCTTGCCGAACCACTTCTTGACCAGCTGGTCATATTCTCCGTTGGCTCGCAGCTGCTTTAAGGCCTGATTGATCGCCTGGCGCATTTCGGTCTGGCCCTTTTCAACCCCGATGCCGTATGGCTCCTCAGCTAAAGAGGCCTTGGTCAAGGTGAATTCCGGGGTATCAGCGATCAAACCAGCCAAAATCCCGTTGTCGTCGATCATGACATCCCCTTGCCCGGCCTTTAAGGCGTTGAAGGCTGACCCGTAGTCGTCAAACTGCTTGACGCTGGCCTTTGAAGCCAGCTTAGCCACCTGGTTGGCCACGTCGGTCCCCTTGATGGCAATAACCACGACTCCCTTTTTATTCATGTCAGCAATGCTTCTGATCTTGCTGGACTTCTTAACGATCATGGATTCGTTGGCGTTAAAGTAAACGTCAGAGAAGTCGATCACCTTCATCCGCTCCTTGGTGATGGTCATGGTTGAAATGACGGCGTCCAGGGAGCCGTTGTGCAAAAGGGTGATCCGGGTCTTTTCCGTGATCGGCCGGAAGACAGCCTTGCTTTTAGGGCCAAGGATCTGCTTGGTGATGGCCGTAGCCAGATCAATTTCAAAACCTTCGATCTTGCCGGTCTTGATGTTGGTCAAGCCGAACAGCTTGGTGTCTGGCCGGACCCCCCAGGTTATCTGCTTAGACTGCTTGGCCCGGGCATAGCTGCTCTCCTGCTTGCTGGAACAGGCAGTTAGGCTGGTCGCTAGCAAAAGCAGCAGACCGCAGGCCAATGCCTGGATGATTCTCTTGATTGTTTGCGGCTGTCTTTTCATGTTTTTCATCTTTCTGTCATATCGGATCTATAAAATATTATACCCGATATTTTAGAAAGTTTCTTTTATTTATAATAAAAGTCTCTTTTTCTTGCTTTATTAAGTAAAACCAGGTTTATTCTTTACGAAATTAGCTTTTTTCCAAAAATAAAGCCTTTTCCCAGAACTTTTCTCCATAAAAAATTTAGATTAAAATCAGCCGTAGTCGACATTTTTCATGGCTGACCACTGCTTGCCCAGGCTTTGCCCGGCAATTTCAAAGGCCAAAAGCTGCTTCAAGTCAGCAAATTTTTCCACCTTCATCTGCCCGCCCTTCTCCAAACCCCAGGTGAGCTGCCGGTAGACCTTTCGTTCACTGGACTGGCCCAGGCTGTACTGGCGGCCGGCTAAAGAAAACTTAATGTCGCAACCGTCTTTAATCGCCTGGACAAATTCCTCCAGGCTGTCAAACTGCACGCTCCAGACAGCTACCTCGCTCATCTGGGGCCAGCAGTCAGCCAGGGACTGACCGCCTATCTGGCAGGTCAGAAATTCCTCCGTATTGGCAAAAAACTGCTGCTCTTCAGGCAAATCACAGTTGATCAAGGTCTTGCTGGCCGGGGTCAAAGGATTGCCGTCATCAACTAACAGCCACTGCTGGCCATTTAACTTAAAATGTATCTCATCGCTGTCATCAGCGGCTGTTTCTAATTCTTGAAAACTGGAAATCGGACGCTTGCTTACTGACATAAATGTCCTTTCTAAAAAATCGAGATTTGATTATTAGACATTATTGTACATCTTTTTTAAGCCTTTTGTCTCGTAATCTCTCCGATTGCCCGCCGCATTTCAGTCAAATCCAGGACACTATAGGCAAATTCTTTTCTGACCAGGTCGTCTGGCAGATATTCATCATACTTGTCAAAAACCGGCACTTCCTTTGGATAGAGCAAGTCCAAAGGCTCAAAGTCTTTAGCGGCTTCTTCAGCCAGAATCTGGTAAAAGTCTCCTTCACTGACATCCATGCTGAACTGGATGTAGTATGGCCGGACTGAGTCAAAATTCTTAAGCCCTAAACGGCTGGCACATTTCAAGCGCAAGAAGCGCTCTAGCGCCAGAAAAGCATAAGAACCCGTCCAAGGGAAAAGGCAGTAGGTCTTAGCCCCCAGGTTAATCAGCTGCTTATCTGGCAGGCCAGCGACTTCCGCCATTGCTCTCGTTTCGCTCAAGCGGGCAGCTGCGTTTTTCATCAAGTAAGGATACTGCCTCTCTTCTGCCAGAATCTTCCTCATTTGCTGGAGAACTTTGGGATGGATGTCGCCGGCTACATCCCCAAAATATGCTGGGATCCGGCCTTTAACCTGGTGGACGTAGACCTGCCGGCGGCGGCGGTCGATTTCTTCAACCACCCAGACATGGCCGGCGATGGCGATTTTTTCACCCAAGGGCGGGGGCTTAACGATCGTCCCCAGTTCTTCTGACTCAGCGTGGACGCTGTATTCCTCGTTTTCCTGGAAAACGGCGTAAAACTTGAAATTGTTGGTCACCCGCTCGCCGGCTAGGCCGACGATCAAGCCGCCATTTTCCGTCAGCTGGATCTGGTCGGTCTTGATCAAGTGGCGGAGCAAAACTCTATAGTCATCCTGGCTGACCCAGCGGAAGTAGGACAGGGTCAAAACCCGGGAAGCAAGTTCTGCCGGGCTCATCTCCCCGCCGGCCATCAAAGTAGACATGGTCTGGTGGTAAAGGAGGCTGTATGGCAATTGGTGGTCTCTTGGCGGTTCAACCCAGCGCTCTTGTAAATACAGCTCAACTAAGGCAATCCCCTGCAGAAGCGACCAAGGAAGCAAAACTGGCAGCATGGCCCGGCTTTCAGCCTGCTCTTCGCGCATGACAAACCACATCTCTGCTGGATTGCCCCTCCGTCCAGTCCGCCCCATCCGCTGCAAAAAGCCGGAAACGGTAAAGGGCGCTTCAATTTGAAAGGCCCGCTCCAGCTGGCCGACGTCAATACCCAGTTCTAAAGTAGCCGTCGCGCAGGTCGTAATATTGGCATCTTCGTCTTTCATGATAGCCTCTGCCCCCTGCCTCAGGGCCGCGGACAGGTTGCCGTGGTGGATCATGAAGCGGTCTGGTTCATGCTTATATTCGCAATATTGCCTTAGAACCTGGCAGACAGCTTCACATTCTTCCCGGCTGTTAGTAAAGACCAGGCACTTTTTGCCCCTGGTATGGTCGAAAATATAGGCCAGGCCCGGGTCAGCTAATTCTGGTGCCTGGTCGCTGGCTTGATCTAAAACGGCCTGGGCCGGCAAGGCAGAATGGTCGCCAGCCTGGTCACCGCTTTTATAGAAATGCTCCATTGACAAGCGCCAGCGCTGGGGCTGGCTTTTCACCTTAGGAATCCTGGTCTGACGGCCCGATCCGGCCCCTAAAAACTGCCCAGCCGCTTTCGGGTCCCCGATCGTAGCTGACAGGCCGATCCGGCGGGGTTTAACACCAGCTAGCCGATTTAAGCGCTCTAATAGGCAGAAGGTCTGCCCGCCCCGGCCGCTTCTTAAAAAGGAGTGCAACTCGTCGATGACAACATAGCGCAGATCGCCAAATAAGCGGGGAATATCCGCGTGCTTGTTGATCATCAGGCTCTCTAAGGATTCCGGCGTTATCTGCAGGACCCCCTGGGGCCTTTTGAACATTTTCCGCTTTTGAGCAGCCGAAACATCCCCATGATAGCGCCAAACCGGGACATCACTGCCTTCACAGATGTCTTTAAGCCGGTCATACTGGTCATTGATCAAGGCCTTTAAAGGGGCAATATAGAGGCAGGCAATAGAGTCAGCCGGATTTTCCGCCAAATCTGTCAAGATGGGAAAAAAGGCTGCTTCGGTTTTCCCAGAAGCAGTCGAAGCCGACAAAAGCAAATTGTCGTCAGTAGCAAAAATTACCTGGGCCGCTGCTGCCTGCAAAGGCCGCAGGGTCTCCCAGCCCCGGGAATAGATATAGTCCTGGATGAAGGGAGCATAGCGGGAAAAAGTATCCATAAAAAACTTCCCTAATTAAAACTTAAATCGTAAATTCCGCAAAGTCGCTGGTCTTTTCATCAGACACGGCGTCTGACTTAGTGTAGGCAAAGTCCCCGTCTGTCAAAAGACTCTGCACGGTCTGGCCAGGATTTTGCAAGACAATGTCCAGCAGCTCGATAAAGTCCCGGATGATTTCTCTTGGGGTGATCATGCTGCTCGTGCCAACTCTGGCATATTCAATCTTGATAAAGTCAGCCAAGTCCTTTTCGCTGATCGTCCGCTCATAGCCATAAAGGCTGGCATGCATGTCGGCCAGTTTCTCCGTTAAAACCAGCATTTCTTCTGCCGTCAAGGGTTCCAGGCGGATCACGGGAGCATACAGGTCCCGCTGCCCTTCCTTGGCAAACTTGCCTTCGGCCAGGCGGGACCTGAGGGCTTCGTAAGAGTAAACGCCCCGCCGCCGGTCTTCGACTGCCTGGGGCGTGGCCCCCATAATAATGCCCAGGTACTTGGCCTTGCCCTGCATGGCGTCATTGTACATGCTGAGCAGCTTTTCATAGTTGTACTGGCGGGAGATGGCGTTAGGAATCTTGTAGAGGTTGACTAATTCATCGACCATGATAAACATGCCGCTGTAGCCAGCCTGGCGGAAAAAGACGGCAAAAAGCTTCAAGTACTCGTACCAGTCTTCATCAGAAATAATGGTGTTGACGCCCAGATCCTGCTTAGCTTCTGTTTTCAGCCGGTATTCCCCTCTAAACCACTTAACCACCTTACCCTTGGTATCCTCGTCGCCGGCCAGGTAGGCATGGTAATAGCGCTCTAACAGCTGGGCAAAGTCATAGCCGTGCACCATTTCGCTCAAAGAGGAAATCTGGCTGACGATCTTTTGGTCAACGGCTGTCTGAAAGCCGGGGTCATCAAAAGGAATTTCACTGGCTACTGCCGTCTGGACATTGTTGATCCAGCGGTCCAGGACTAAAGTTAAGGCTCCGCCTTCCGGCCGGGTCTTGGTGGCCAGGTTCTGGATCAGTTCCCGGTAGGTGGCCAGGCCCTGCCCCTTGCTGCCCTGCAGGCGGCGTTCCGGGGACAGGTCGGCATCTAAGACGATAAAATTTCTGTCCATCACGTAGTTGCGGATGGTCTGCAACAAAAAACTCTTGCCTGACCCGTACCGGCCCACAACAAAGCGGAAGGAGGCCCCGCCTTCTTTGACTAAGTCAACGTCGTGTAAAAGGGCCTCGATTTCCGCCTTCCGGCCCACCGTGATATATGGCAGGCCGATCCGGGGCACAACCCCGCCTTTAAGTGAACTGATAACCGTTTGGGCAATCCGCTTGGGAATCCGTTTCTTTTGCTCCACTATTTCTCCTCAATTCCTAATAAGTCAGCGAGGTCGCTCCGGTAATCTTCCACGATGTCTGCCTTCTGGCCATCGCAATCGATTACGGCATCGCCGATTTCGTCAAAAATTTTCTCATTAATCTGGTCCACGACCACGCTTAAGAGCAGGTGCCGCTGGCGTAAAAAGTCCTGGTAGGGCTGGCCGGAAAAAAGAGCCAAAAGCAGCTGCTCTTCATTCTCGTCTAAGCCCAGGCCGCTAGCCGCCGCTTCATCAATGTCCTTTGTCATCTTTTCTTCTGCAGCAGAAGACTCAGATACTTGCTTATTACTCTCGCTAGTGATTCTCTCAGCTTCTTCGGCCTCCAGCTGCCGCTCTTCTTCAGTCAGCAGGCTTTCCTTGGTTTCAGCCGCGTCGGACCGGATCTGGTCCAGGCTGGCTAGGTTGATCTTAACCTTTGGCCGGGCCCTTTCTATCAGAATTTCCTGATAGTCAGCAATTCCTTGCACGATTGCCTGCTTAAAAGCGGGAGGCAGGTCTTTTTCTTTTAAGGCCCGCCCCTGCTTAAAGGCCTGCCGGCTCAAGCGGTCAAATTCATGCATGAAATTGGCCAAAAGCTGCCTCTGCCGGCCGGAAGGCCAGTAGACTTCATTACTCCACTGCCCGCCCTGGCAGCGGTAGACAAGGCCTGGCCCTAAAATGAGCTCAGCGTCTTTGACCGGATCAAGGCTGAAGAAAACCGTATCAGCAAACATTTCTACCGGCAAGGTCGTTTTTTCCCCGACCAAAAGCTTAAGCAGCTGGTAAGGATTCAGGCGGACTTCCTGCCAGACCTGGGCCAGAAGCTCATAAAACTTCTCCGGCTCCTTTTTCAGCAAGGGATTGTTCTTGGGCAAATAAGAAGACAAGCAGCAGATGGCCTGGTAGAGTTCCTGTCCGCTCGCTTCACCAGACAGAAGATTATGATAAACTTCCCCCCGCATCAGCTCATCTTCAAAATCCGGCCGGATTTCCTCAAGAGCAAAACCGTAATAAACCAGGTAGTTCTGCAGGATGTGCTTTTCCTGCCAGCTAGTGGAAATATCCTTTTGCTCCACGCACTTGGCAAAAAGAAGGCGGAGCTGACGGAGGCCATCGGCTTTATCCTTAACCCCGATCTGGCAGACTAATTCACTGGCCAGCAAATAGACATAGGCAGCCGGAGCTGGCTTGTACTTGCCCTGCCGGAACTTAGTCCGCCAGGAAAAATAGGACCGCAACTGGTCGACGGTCAGATCATGGTAGACTGGTCGCTGCTTGTTAATTGGGACCATTTGGGCAAAGTCATCTTCATAATTAGCCATCAGCATCCCCTGCCGGTAAAAATTGCTCTCCCGCCGGGGTACGGCCAAATAGTCGTAGCTCTCCTGCATCTGCTTGATCCCTTCCGGGATCACGGGCTGGCCTTTTTCAACCAGCAGGCGGTCAAAGTCGCTGTCTTTGAAAAAGGCTGGCCGCTTAGGAATTACTTCTTCTTGGAAGTCTTCTCCCTCATCATCCAGCAGGTAGATTTCATGCTCTTGCCTATCTTCTGCCGTATTTTTTGCTGCTTCCAAGGGCCGGGAGCTCTGATAGGCAGAATCCAGGGTCTTGTAAAAAAAGCGGTCGTTTAAGGCAGGATTATCTAAATCAACCCTGATCCAGGCCGGGTCCTGCATGAAGACGGCTGGTCCAAAAGCCGACTGGGCAGCCAAAAACTTAGCCAAGGACCCGGCTTTCAGTTCAACAGTTTCGCGGCCGTCCTTCTTAAGGAGCAAGGCGAAACTTTCATTTGCTCCCGGGACCGTGACGGCGGCCAGGGTTTGCCCGGCCAGGTCGACATAGCTAGCCTCAATACCATATTTGCTTTGAATGTAGTCGGCTACTTCCGCCAAATGCATGCCTGCCCCTCCTTGCTGTTTTTATCATAATTATAGCACGATTTTTCGAACGTTAGTTCCGAAACGCACAAAATAAAATCTTCCCAAAGGGGAAGATTTCAAGAAAACAAAATTCACTTAAACTATTATTTCTATTTTTCCAGGGCCGCTGCCTGGGCAGCGGAAATTTCCACCTTCCGGTTCAAAGCCGGGCTGGCAATCTGCTTGCCGCTGGCCGTCTGCTGCTTAAGGTAGCTGATGAAGGTTTCCGTGTCAGTCCCGGTCAAGATGCCCACCTTTTTGCCAGCAGTGAACTGAGTAAAGTGGTCACCGCCGCCAGCGATAAATTCGTTGGCGACAACCCGGTAAGTCTTGGTCAAGGAGAGTTCAGTCTTCTCGCCTTCACCGACATAAACCTTGACGATCTTGACCTTGCCGGCCGCGTCCTTGGTGTAGACATAGTGCAGACCGCTGACCAGGAGGTAGTAGTGGCCATCCAGCTGATATTGCTGGTTAAGGGCAGCTAAAATCTGCTTCCCGGTCATGGTCAGAACCTGCAGGCTGTTGCCAAAAGGCTGAACGGCCATAGCCGCCCCATAAGTAATTGATTTATCACTGCCCACAGCCAGGCCGGACCGGACCCCGCCCCCGTTAGTCATGGCAAAGTCAGCCTTGAAGCCCTGCCGGTTGGCTTCTGACAATTGCGCGTCAACGACCAAGTCGCCAACCGCGTTTTCATTGGAAGTATTGTTGTTTTCCCGGCCAGTGATTGTTTCCGCCTTTTGGGCCGTAGCAATCTTTTGCTTGGTGATGGCTGAAACCCGCTTGTCAGCGTCAGCCACAATCTTGGCAACTGTCTTGTTATCCTTGGTCTTCGGGTCATCAGCAGCTGACAGGACTGGGTAGACATGAGAAACCAGGCTGCCCTTGACGAAATCCTTGGTCTTTGGACTGATGTAGCCGATTGAGTCAGTGTAGGCCTGGCCATACTTCAAAGCTTGAACCAGCCGGGTCTTGCCGACCTTGGCGTTGGCATACTGGTGAGAGTGGCCGGCGATCATCAAGTCAACGGTGTTTTTCGGATCGATCTTGTTCAGCTTCTTTAAGATCTTCACGCTGTCACCGCTGGTGGTCAGCTTGCCCTTACTGTCCGCCGCCGTTTCAACCCCCTTGTGAGCCAAAACAACGATAGCCTTAACGCCCTTCTTGCGCAGAACCTTTTCATACTTGGCAACGGTCTTGGCTTCATCCAGGTACTTGAAGGCAGAGTAGTTTTTCTTAGTCGTCAAAGTTGGCATTTCCGTGGTCAAAATGCCGATAAAGCCGACCTTGGCCTTCTTCTTGCCCGCTTTTACGGTCTTGATGGTATAAGACTTCCAGCCATATGGTACCTTGCCGGTGGACTTTCTGACAACGTTGGCTACGATTAGCTTGATGCCTGACTTTTGGTGGGGGTAGACCATTTCAGCGGAATTGTACTTCTTAGTTGGCTTTTTGCCTAAAAGAATCCGGTTGAATTCACCCAAGCCATCGTCAAATTCATGGTTGCCCAAAGTGCCGATGGTAAACTTCATGGCCTTTAAGGCGTGCATGGTTGGTTCATCTTGCAAAAGAGAAGAATTGGCCGGGGATGCCCCCACCATGTCCCCTGACTCGACTCTGAAGGTCGTGCCTTGCTTGTTTTTCTTCTTAAAATCCTTTTGGGCCTGGTTCAAGTAAGCGGCCAGCCGGGCTACCGTACCGGCATTGCTGTAGCTCTTTTGCCCCAAGGTCGCCGTACCAGTCGTCGACAGGTTGCCGTGCAAATCGTTAATGCTCAAAAACTGCACCGGAATATCCTTGCTGTACTTCTTGGGATTCTTCCAGTCCTTGCTTTGGGCCGGCTTGCTGGCAGTATCAGCCTTGCTGGCAACTTCTAATTTGCTGGCGCTAGCCTGGCCCGGTGCTAAAACGGCCGCGGCCAAAAGCAGAGCCGCAAGTTCTTTCTTGATGGATCTAGCCATGTTTTCCTCCGTGAATTACTCAATATTAAACAACAGCATACTGCTAGTATAGCGTAAAATGCAGCTAGTTAACAGAGAAAGTTCGGCTGTAAAAGACAGACAATTGCTTTTTCCCAATATGCTAAGCAGAAATTCTGGTAAAAAGCGGATTATTTTTAAGGTAAAAGCTATAATTAGTCAGAAAAAAGCGTTTTGCTTTTTAGGTTTTTTGGCAAAAATAAAACTGCCTTGCAAAATGCAAAGCAGTTTCAGATTCGTTGTCAGAATTAACGACGACGTTCTGCGATACGAGCAGCCTTACCGCTACGAGTCCGCAGGTAGTAAAGCTTAGCACGACGTACGCGGCCGTGACGGGTAACTTCAACCTTGGCAACACGTGGAGTGTTAACTGGGAAAGTCCGTTCAACGCCAACGCCGGAAGCGATCTTACGAACAGTGTAAGTAGCACCGATGCCAGTGCCCTTCTTCTTGATTACGACACCTTCGAAGATCTGGATACGTTCGTGAGTACCTTCAACAACACGTACGTGAACACGAACAGTGTCCCCGGCACGGAATTCAGGCATGTCGTCACGAAGTTGTTCTTTAGTCAATTCTTGAATTAATGGATCCATTATTGTCTCTCCTTCTACGGCATTCATCAACCTCTCTGGGCCAGCGGAACACCCCTAATCTTTATTGGCAAAATACCACGTCTAATAGAATACCATCTTTAACCAGGCAAAGCAAGCTTCTTTAGTCCAAAATCTTGAGCAAGTCTTCCTTTTGCAGGCTGGCGCTAGAAACAGACTCTGCCGTCAAGATGCCTTGCGCCAGCTGTCTCTTGGCTTCCTGCAAGTCCAAAATAGCTTCCTCAACCGTATCCTTGGCAATCAGCTTGTAGACCGTTACCTTCTTTTCCTGGCCGATCCGGTGGGCCCGGTCAGTTGCCTGGTTCTGGGCCGCCACGTTCCACCATGGGTCATAGTGAATGACGGTATCCGCCCCGGTCAAGTTAAGGCCCGTCCCTCCGGCCTTAAGGGAAATCAAGAAGACCTTAGCCGGACTGTCTTTATGGTTGAAGACGTTGACTAAAGTCAGCCGTCTGGCTTTAGGAGTCTGGCCATCGATCCGTAAAAAGCCGATTTCCTCTGCCTTCAGGCTTTCTTCCAGCAGGTCCAGCATGCTGGTAAACTGGGAGAAAAGCAGGACCTTGTGGCCCCCGTCAATCGCGCTCTTGATCAAATCCACGCAGGCCAGGCGCTTTTCAGATTCGCCCTTGTAGTCTTCATAAAGCAGGCCCGGGTCGCAGCAGATTTCCCTGATCCTGGTCAATGCCGCCAGAATCTCTATCTGCTCGCGCTTGATACCTTCATCGTCCTCAGCCATAACCTTATTTTTCAAGCGGGCAATTTCAGCGTCATAGAGCTTTCTCTGCTCCTTGCCCATGCCGACATAGCGGACTTCCTCCAGCTTGTCCGGCAGGTCCTTGAGGACGTCTTTTTTCAAGCGGCGGAGGATAAAAGGACCGACCATCTGACTGAGCCGGTTCAAGCAGTCCTGGTCGTCTTCCTTAACGATCGGACTTTCAAAATCCTTCTTAAATTCCCGGTAACTCTTTAAAAAGCCCGGCATGACGAAGTTAAAAATACTCCAGAGCTCACTTAAGCGGTTTTCAATCGGCGTCCCGGTCAAGGCAAAGCGGTGTTTGGCTTTAACCACGGAAACCGCCTTAGCCGCGGCTGTCCGCGGATTTTTGATCATCTGCGCCTCATCGATTACTTCATAGGCAAAAGTATGCGGCTCATAGTTGGTAATATCGCGCTTAAGCAGGTCATAAGACGTGATTACAACGTCAATATCAGTCAAGTCTGCCAATTGCCCGCTTCGTTCTTTCTTAGAGCCAGACAAAACCAGCGTCTTCATTTCCGGGGCAAACTTTTTAAACTCAGCTTCCCAGTTAAGAACGAGAGAGGCCGGAGCCACGATCAAGCTCGGCTGGTCCTTTTGACTGGCCAGGAGGCTGATCACTTGCAAGGTCTTGCCCAGACCCATTTCATCCGCCAGAATCCCGCCAAAGCCATGCTGGGCCAGCCGGTTCATCCAGGCAGTCCCGGTCTTTTGATAAGGCCGGAGGATCTTCTCTAGGCCGGTTGGCAGTTTTAGCGGCGCTTCTTTTTGGTCAAAGTCAGCAAGCAATTGCTGGAAGTGGTCGTCTCTTTCAATTTCTCCCATCTCCTGCTCTTTTAAGAGCTGGTCAACGTAAAGGGCCCGGTAGGCCGGCATTTCCAGCTGTTCTTTGCCAAAATCCTTAGCGGTTAAATCTAAGTTTTTAGCTAAAAGGGCCAGCTTTTCCAAGTCCTGGCTGGCTGGATTAAGGAAGCTGCCGTTCTTCAAGCGGATATACTTCTTCCGGTCCTTGTACTGGCTGAAGACCTCCGCTAATTCTTCTGGCGTAAGCTCGCTTTTCAGATCCAGGCGCAAAAGCCCGTCACTTAAGGAAAGGCCAAAAGTCAGATTCAGCCCGTCTTTAAGCTTGAGCTTTTTAAAGGCTGGAGTAACTTCAACTTCATCAAAGGCGGCGAGCAATTTCGGCATCCCTTCCAAAAGCTGGTATACCGCTTCGTCATCCCCTTTATCCAAGCGGCAGTCGCCGTCTTCCAGGTCAAAAAATTTCTCCAGCAGGTCAGCCAGCTTCTCTTCCTTGTACCAGTCCCGCTTAATTGCCCGCTCCCCGCTTGCGCCCAAGCGGACCGCCTTGCCCTGATAAAAGACCCGGGCCTGGCCAACTACTTCATCGCCCTCAACATCCAGGCGCAGCTGGCTCTTTTCCAAGCCTCCTGCTTCTTCTAAAAGCTGCTGGGCAGCCGGGCTAATGGTCAAGTTGCTGTATTTTTTCAAAAGAGGCAGGACAGTAGCCTTGAATTGGCTCAGCTGGTTTATGTCAAAGGACACGTCAATGTTTTCTTTGTTGCCAAAAAGGGCGTACAGCATATTGCCGAGCTTGCCAGCAACAAATGCTTCATCTGTCAGCTGGTAGCTGGCCCGGATCCCCCGGAGAACCGGCGGGCAAATCCCGGTAATGCTGATCCCCCGGCCCCCGTATACATCGATCTCAAGCTCAGCTTTTTCCAGTTCGCCCCGCTTAGCAGGGACGACCTGCTTATTGTCCAAGTTTTCGACTTCGCTGCCTTCAACCGCCGCGAAAAAACCGTCAATCCGGCCGGAAGCAATCTCAATGCTTCTTTTTGACTCTCCGTAAATGTCTGCCCCATCTGCCGCGATCGTAGCCAAGAAGCTGAACAGGCGCTGGCTGGCCGGGTCAAAAGAATCTGGTGATACCAAGACTTCTTTCTTGCCCAGGGATATTGGCCGCCAGCTTAAGACATCGTCGACAAAATTCTGGATGTTTTTCACCACGTAAAGGCGCTTTTGGCCGACTTTAAACTTGACTAAAAAAGAACCGCCCGGCTCTTTCTCCAGCTGGGCCAAAAGCTTCACGTCCTCTAAGGCATCCTGGTCGAATTCTTCCAGCATCTCTGCCCTGGCCAGGGCACGGTCTGCCTGGTAGTCAGTTACTTCACCCGGGTTTTCCCGCATGATCATCAAGACCAGCTTCTGCAGGAGGGCAATTTCATGCCGGCAAGGGCCGGTAATTTCGTCTTGCTTGCATTCCGCAATATTGCACTTCAGCTCGCTTACTTGCTTAAGGCCAACTTTAACGTTGACCTTGTTCCCGTTCCCGCGGTTGGCGAAATGGCTGAAGCCGGTAGCCGTTAACAGGGGCTGCTTATCATTAGCCTGGCTGTCATCCAGGTTAACGGCTACCAAATGGGCCAGGGCCGGATTATCCCAGATCCGCTCCCAAAGGACCGGGTCAAAGTCAACCGATGCAAGAATCTTGCCAGGATCAAAAATATAGTTGACATATTTTCTGCCAAGGCCGTAGACCTTTTCAATAATCTCTTCCTGCCGCTTTTTGCGGTCGCTTGCAGGCAATTCGCTGGTCAAGGGTTCTTGAATGGCCTGCATCCCTTCAATAAAAAGCTCCGTGGCGTACAAGCAGGCTGCCTCGTGCTTGCAGTTGTAGCCTTCAGCCGCGTAAGGGCAGTCACAGTCCATCCACTTGATCTCGCTCCAGTCATCAGAGAAGTCAATCGTTACGTCATAGCTTTGCCCGGGCTTGCCAACCCGGCAGTGGATGCCGGCCGGCAATTCACTGTAGCTGGGCGCGTAGACCCAGTCCTTTTTCCAGTAATCCCTTCCCCGGTCCAGGATCCGGTTGGAAAAAAGCTTTCTCCATTGCAGGGTCATCTTATCACCTTTTCTATAGCTAGTCTTCTTCGGCCTGCTCGTCTTCTCTGATCTGCCGCAGCATTCTGACCTCTTCCGGGGTCAAGTCCCGCTTCTCCAGCAGGTCCGGCCGGTGCAGCTTGGTGGCCTTTAAAGCCTGGTAGTGCCGCCATTCATCGATCTTGCCATGATTGCCTGAAAGGAGGACTTCCGGCACCTTTTGCCCCTCAAAATCAGCTGGCCGGGTGTATTGCGGATATTCCAAAAGGCCGTCTGAGAAGGATTCTTCAACTGGAGACAGGGCATTGCCCAGAATCCCTGGCAGAAGGCGGACAGTGGCATCGATCATGCTCATGGTTGGCAGTTCCCCACCAGTCAAAACGTAGTCACCGATTGAGACCATTTCGTCAGCCAGATCGTAAACCCGCTGGTCAAAGCCTTCAAAGTGGCCGCAAATGAAGGTCAGGTTTTCTTCCTTGGCCCATTCCTGGGCCATCTGTTCATTGAAAGTCTTCCCCTGGGGAGCCGTAATGATGACCTTGCCCTTGTTTTCAAGGGAATCAAGGGCGTCCTTGATCGGCTTGACCTGCAGAACCATCCCGGCGCCTCCGCCATAAGGAGTATCGTCGACTGACTTGTGCGGCCGGTCAGAAAAATCACGGAAGTTGACCAGGTTCAGCTTCCACTTGCCATCTTCCTGGCCCCGGCCCAGCAGGGAAACCTGCAAGGGGGTAAACATTTCAGGAAACAGGGTCAATACGTTGATGTTCACTATCTCAAGCCCTCCATTAATTCAACCCGGACTTCTTTTTTATCAATATCCACGCTCTTAACGACCTGCGGGATGTATGGGAGCCAGAAGCTCTTGCCGTTTTCGTCAGTTACTTCCCAGATGTCATTGGCGCCTGGCGCTTCGATATCAGTCAATTCGCCGATTTCTTCCCCACTTTCATCGTCCAGGACCTTGCAGCCCAAGAGCTCCCTGTAGTAGTAGACCCCGTCAGGCAGTTCCCCCTGGTCTTCTTCGCTGATCAAGATTTCCGTCCCCTTCAGCTTTTCCGCCTGGTCAATATCAGTAATTTCTGCAAAAGTTACCAGCCAGAACTGCTTAAAGGGCCGGCCAGCAGCTACCGTCACTTCCCGGCTATCGTCGCCCAGGTAAAGGCGGGAACCAGCTCTGAAGCGGTCTTCTGGAAAGTCGGTGGTCAAAGCAACCTTGACTTCACCCTTTAAGCCATGGGTCGCAATGATTTTGCCAACATTGTAGTAATTCATGGTGTATATTTTTCCTTTTCAACAAAAAAAGTTTGAAGCTAGTGCCCCAAACCTTTTCCAATTATTTGTTGTACTTTTCGTCGTGCAACTTAGCCATCAAGCCAGCGCCTGAAAGAAGTGAACGAACAGTGTCTGAAGGTTGTGCACCCTTCTTCAACCATTCAAAGATCTTGTCTTCATCAAGCTTCAATTCCTTTGGTTGTGAAACTGGGTTGTAGTAACCAACTTCTTCGATGAAGCGGCCGTCACGAGGTGCACGTGAATCTGCTACAACAATCCGGTAAAATGGCTTTCTCTTGGCGCCCATACGGCGCATACGAATCTTAACTGACATTAATTAGTCCTCCTAAATTTCAATAGTTATACTATAACACCCAAAAAGCAGCCTGTAAAGTATTTTTGCTTAACAGCCTGCTCTTTTTTTAAAATTATGAGTGGAAGCGCTTGACCTTCTTTATTTTCTTGGCCTTCTTCTTCTTGAAGCTCTTCCCCATCCGCCGCATGGCCATCTTGGCCATCGGGCTGTTCATGCCAGGCAATTTCTCCAAGTCCTTGAAGTTCCCCTTGGTCACCTTGGACATCATGTCCTTGGCCGTCTTGAACTCCTTGATCATCCGGTTGACTTCCACAATCGGCACGCCTGACCCGGCCGCGATCCGCCGGCGCCGGCTCGGGTTAAGTAGGCTTTCGTCTTCTCTTTCGGCTGGCGTCATGGAGTAGACGATGGCCTTGGTGTGGGCGATCTGCTTCTCATCGATTGAGAAGTTCTTCAATTGCGGGTTATTGGCCATACCGGGAATCATCTTCATGATTTCATCCAGCGGCCCCATCTTTTGCACCTGTTCCAGCTGGTCGATAAAGTCGTTGAAGTCAAAAGTGTTTTCCCGCATCTTCTGGGCAACTTTTTCCGCCTGCTTGGCATCGTAGTCCTGCTGGGCCTTTTCGATCAAGGTCAGCATGTCCCCCATGCCCAGGATTCTGGAAGCCATCCGGTCCGGGTGGAAGACTTCCAGGTCGGTCAGCTTTTCCCCTTGCCCAGTGAAGAGGATTGGCTTGCCGGTGATGGCTCTGATAGACAAGGCGGCCCCGCCCCGAGTGTCACCGTCTAGCTTGGTCAAGATGACCCCAGTCACGTCCAGGCGTTCATTGAAGGTCTTGGCCACGTCAGCAGCGGCTTGCCCAGTCATGGCGTCAACTACCAAGAGGATGTTGTCCGGCTGGCTGACCTCCTTGACTTCTTCCAGTTCCTTCATCAAAGGTTCGTCAATTTCCAGCCGGCCGGCCGTGTCGATGATCACGTAGTCGTTTCTGTGGACGGCTGCTTCTGCCAGACCGTCTTCTACAATCTTGGCCACGCTCTTTTCTTCCGGGTCGCTGTAAACCGGGACCTTTAAGTCCGCCCCGATTTGTTTGAGCTGGTCAATGGCCGCTGGCCGGTAGATGTCGCCGGCAATCAAAAACGGCCGGGCTTTTTCTTCCTTCATCAAGCGGTAGGCTAATTTGCCGACCGTGGTGGTCTTACCAGTACCTTGCAGACCGACCATCATGATAACAGTTGGGATATGCGGGGACTTGGTTAAGCCGACCGCTTCTTCCCCCATCATCTTGGTCAGTTCTTCATTGACGATCTTGATGACCTGCTGGCCTGGAGTCAGTGATTCCTGCACTTCCTGACCCAGGGCCCGCTTTTTGATGGTCTTGATAAAGTCCTTGACCACCTTGAAATTGACGTCGGCTTCAAGCAGGGCCAGGCGGATTTCCCGGGAGGCGGTGTTGATGTCTTCTTCAGAGATCTTCCCCTTCCCGGTCAAGTTGCGTAGGGCCTTCTGCAAGCGTTCGCTTAAATTTTCAAATGCCATCTTATTCTCCTCTAATTATCTGCAGCAAGTCTTCCAGCTGCAATTTGGCCGTTTCCTGGTCACCGGCGGCCAGGCTGGCTAAGGCCTGGCTGATGCCTTCTTCCAATTGGCCGTAACTGGCCAGCAGCTGCAGCTTGTCTTCGTATTTTTCCAAAGACTTGGCGCTGCGCCGCAAATTGTCATAGACCGCTTGTCTTGAAACATGCCGGTTGTCGGCAATTTCGCCTAAAGACAGGTCGTTGTAGTAATAATCTTCAAAATAATCCTGCTGGCCCTGGGTGAGCAAGGCGCTGTACATGGCGTACAGGTCACCCAAAGCTTCGTTTTTGCTCAATTCATCCATCTTTTTCACCTGGTTACCAGTATAGCAAAAAGCACTGCAAGTGCAGTACTTTTTAGAGATTTTTATCCATATTAAAAGTCAGCTTGGACAGCTTGATGGCTTCCTTAAAGAGCTGGCCCCAAAGCTTTTCGCTTTCCTGGCGGCAGTGGGCCACCGTTTCCTGGTTAGCCTTGGTCAAAAAGGTGGTCAGTTCTTCGCCAGTGAGGCCTTGGGCCTGGTCGGTTACTTCGGCCACCCGGGCGCGGAAGTAGCGGTTCAGCTCAGTCAAATAGGTCGCGTCCATTTGGACGAAGTGGGAGTAGTGGCTTTCCACCAGAGCCGCTAAAGACTTGTAGAACCACCAAGCGTCAGACTGCCGGTATTCCAGGGAAGTATCGTTATAAGAAGGGTCAGTGTCGTTCATATTGGTAAAGAAAGGCACGAACGGAGTGAAAGTCGGTCCCCCGATGCAGAGCCACATGATCCCGGCAACGCCAGCTGCTTGGTCATTTCTGACTTCCAGAATATGGGCGTTTTGCGTCCGGTTAAGGCCGATTGGCCGGTAGCGGTGGTGTTCTTCATCGCTGCCCTTGACGGCAAATGGGTCGTAGACCGTGGCCTGGTAGTGAGAGCCCAGAATGTATTCGATGTCTTCCTTGCTGATCTTCTTTTCTGCCCGGCGGATGAATGGCAGGTCAGGGTCTTCCGGGTCCTGGTCGATGCTTGGGTTCAAGATCTTTTGCCCATACCAGACACGGGAAGTGTTGTAGTGGCGGTCCTGTTCAGTGAAGGTGCCGAAGATATGGCGGAAGTTCCAGCCTTCCAGGTCAGGGTTGAGCTTGTTTTTGGCAACAAAGTCCTGGATCCCTGCACTCCACATGAAGTCATCACTAGTAAAGTCAACTTCCTGGATGGAGACCCGGTTGGCGGCGATGGCATAAGCATCGTCGGGGATTCTTTGAGCGACCCAGTGGTGGCCGGTCACGATTTCCATGTACCAGATTTCATCCTTGTCAGAAAAAAGAACTGAGTTCCCGGCAGCTGACCCGTACTTGGCGATCAAGGCGCCCAGGCGCTTAACCCCGCCTCTGGCAGAGTCAATATAAGGCAAGACGACATTGACCATGCAATCCTCGTCTAAACCGTCAACCACTAAGGGGTCAAAGGCCAGAGTGCGTTCATTGCCGTAAGTTGACTCAGTAGCCGACATGGCCACGTTCTTTTCGTTAATGCCGCTTTCTTCATAGTAGCCGTACTTCTTGTAGTCGACATTAGGCACAGCCGGGTAGCGGTAGGCGTCTTCCGGCAAGTCCATTTCGAACTTGTTCAGCCAGGACTTGATCTTGCGCCCCTTTTCCCCGTGAACTGCCGGGTTAACGACAAACTTTTGCTGGTTTAAGGGAGAAAAGGTGTCGTCATTGCGGGCAATCAGGTTATTGCCGTCCATGGCCGCTTTTTTGCCGACTAAAATCGAAGTACATGCATCATCTTTCATTTTTCTTTTTAACCTTCTAATCTAACTTTGCTCTTCTTTTTTAAAACTACAGCAGGTCGTGGAAGAGGCCGACGGCATAGTTGGCCGCGTCAAAGTCGGCCAGGTCTTCTGCCTTTTCGCCCAGGCCAACCAATTTGACTGGCAGCTTCATTTCGTGGCGGATGGACAGAACCACCCCACCCTTGGAGGACCCGTCCAGCTTGGTTAAGACTAAACCAGACAGCTTGGTCGTCTTGTCAAAGTCTTTGGCCTGCAAGAGGGCGTTTTGGCCAGTTGACCCGTCCAGAACCAGGAGGGTTTCAGCCGGCTGCTCTGGCAGGCGCTTCTTGATGGTCCGCTGGATTTTTTCCAACTCGTTCATCAAATTGACCTTGTTTTGCAAACGGCCGGCCGTGTCAACCAAGAGATAGTCTGCTTCTTCCGCGATCGCCCGCTCTAAGCCGTCGTAGACCACGGCAGCCGGGTCAGCCTTGTCTGGACCAGTTACGACTGGAACACCGGTCCGCTTGCCCCATTCAACCAGCTGCTCAACCGCGCCGGCTCTGAAAGTGTCGGCAGCGACTAACAGGACCTTCTTGCCCTGGTCGTGGAAACGCTTGGCCAATTTGCCGACCGTAGTGGTCTTGCCGGCCCCGTTGACGCCGACGAAGAGGTAGACATTTGGCTTGGCGTTTGGATCGTAGGCCAGCTTTTCGTTTTCGCTGTTGGCATTTTCGTCATAGACTTCCACCAGCTTTTGAACAATGACCCGCTTTAAGTCATCCCGGCTCTTGGCCTTTTGCAGCTTGGCTTCTTCTCTGAGCTGGTCAGTCAGTTCTTCACTGGTCTCATAGCCAACGTCAGATTCAATCAGCAATTCTTCCAAGTCGTCAAAGAAGTCTTCGTCAACCGTTCTGAATTTGGCCAAAAAGGCATTGAGGCGGGCACCAAAGCCCTTGTTGGACTTCTCCAGCCCCTTTTCATAGAGCTCGGTTGTCTTTTCTTCTGTACTTTCTTCTGCTGGTTCAGTGGTCTCTTCTTCAGCTTCAGTCTTTTCTTCTGCAGTTTCAGTAGTTTCTGTTTCTTCTACATCTTCTGTAGCTTCAGTAGATTCTTCATCAGCGGTTTCTTCTTGCTCTTCAGCCTTTTCTGCTACCGCTTCTTCAGAAGTTTCAGTAGTCTCTGCAACTGCCTCATTTTCTGTTTCAGCATTTTCTTCTGCGGCTTCTTCCTGGTCAGCCTTGACTTCTTCTGGCTTTTCTTCGTCTTTTTGGCCGAACAGGCTCTTTTTGATTCGATCAAATAATCCCACGATTATACCTCATCTTTTAAATCTTTCAAGGAGACCGACAAAATCTGGGATACCCCGGATTCCTGCATGACCACCCCGTAGAGCTGGTCGGCTTGTTCCATGGTCCCCCGCCGGTGCGTAATCACGATAAACTGGGTCTGGCTGTCATATTGGCGCAGGAAACGGGCAAAGCGGACGACATTGGCATCGTCCAGGGCCGCTTCCACTTCATCCAGCACGCAGAATGGCACTGGGTTGACTTCCAGCATGGCAAAAAGCAAGGTGATCGCCGTCAGCGACCGCTCTCCGCCGGACAGAAGGCTCAAGCGCTGCAGTTTCTTGCCAGGTGGCTGGGCGATGATTTCCACCCCGCTCTCCAGCAAATCGTCCGGATCCGTCAAGGTCAAGCGGGCATTGCCCCCGCCAAAGACCACCGGGAAAAGGCGGCTGAAAGAGGCCGAAATCTGCTGGAAGGTCTGACCGAAGCGGCCCTTGACTTCCTGGTCCAATTCATCCATCGACTGCTGCAGGTTGCTTCTTGCTTCCAGCAGGTCGTTCTGCTGCCCGTTCAAGAAGTCATAGCGGTCCTTGACTTCCTTATATTCGTCAATCGCGCCCAAGTTGACCGGGCCGATGTCTTCCAAAGACATCCGGTGCAGCTTGACGCTGCGGCGCAGGTTCTGCTGGTTTTCTTCCGTATTTTCCAGCTTGGCCTGGGAAAGCGCGGCTTCATAAGTCAAAGAGTAGTCTTCCCTTAAACTGTCCAGGTGCTGCTTGAGCTGGCCTTTAACCGTGGCCAGCTTGACTGAGAACTCTTCTTGTTCACTAGCCGCGTCTTTTCGCAAGTCATAGTTTCTGGTCGCCACGGCTTCCAGCTGGTTGATTTGCCCGTTTAGCTGGCCCAAAAGCTGGCTGGCTGCATCCAGGTCAGCCTGCTTGTCTTTTTGCTCAGCCAGGAGCCGGTCTTTCTCCATGCCCAGCTCCTCTTTCTTGCTGGCTGACAATTGACTGGAATTGTCCAAAGCAGCCAGTTTTTCTTCCAGCTGCCCGATCTGCTTCTGGCTAGCCGCCTTTTGCCGGCCGAGCTCAGCCTTTCTGGCTTGCAGGTTTTCCTGCTTGTTGGCTAAAACCGCCAATTGCGGGTCAAGCTCAGCCAATTTTTCTTGCACGCCCTGGTTTAAATCAGTGTAGTTCTGAATGGTCTCTTGCAGGCTGGCCAGGTCGCGTTTTTGCTGGTCGGCCAAAGCGGCCAGCTCTTCCTTCTTAGTCTTTTGGGCCTTTTCTTTGTCAGTCAAATCAGCCAGGTAGGCAGCTTGTTCAGCCTGCTGGGCCTGGTAGAGCTGAACGGCGCTTTCCAGGCGCTTGACTTCTTTTTCCTGGCTTTGGAAGGTCAAGACTGCCGCGCTCAAGTCCTGCTGCAGGCTCTGCAGGTCCCGACTGATTTGCTCCCGGGTCTCCTGCTTGTCTTTAACTTGCTTGTCTAAGGCTGCCAGCTTTTTTTCTTTGATATGGAACTGTCCTTCTAATTCCTCCAGCATGGCCGTCGTCTTGTTGATTTCAGCCGTTGTCTGCAAAGGGGAATTATTCCGCTGGTTGCGGGCCCCGCCAGTCATGGCCCCGCCGGGACTGATGACATCCCCGTCCAGGGTAACGACCCGGTAGTGCCCGATCTGCCTGGAGACAGCCAGGGCCGTGTCCATATTGTCAACGATAATGATGCTGCCCAGCAGGTACTGGATAGCTTCTGAAATGTCAGTATCGCCCTTAGCCTCAACCAATTCGCTGGCCAGGCCTTGAAAGCCGGCAAAGCGTTCCAGAGCCTGCCGGGTTGAAGCGGGAATTGCCCGGTATCTTAATGCATCCAGGGGCAAAAAAGTTGCCCGTCCCAGTCTTCTGACCTTCAACTGCTGGATGGCATCTTTAGCCGCCATCCGGTCTTTAGCTACCAGACTTTGAACGCTGCCGCCAAGGGCAGTCGTCATGGCTGCTTCCAGGTCAGCCGGGAAAGTTAAAAGCTCCCCAACTGCCCCGATAATGCCCGGGAAGCGGTCTGGCTGGTTTAAAACCTGTTTGACCCCCGCATAGTAGCCATCATGCCGCTTCTGGATATTGACCAGGGCATCCCGGCGGGCAGTCAGCCGCTGGAGGTTGGTCAAATCTGCCTGCAGCTGCTTTTGGGCAACCTGCTGTTCGGCAGCTAATTTCCCTAATTGGTCGCTGGCTTCCTTTAATTCCGCCTGCAGCTGGTCAATTTCTGCCCGCAGCTTTTGCCCTTTCAACCGCAAGCCTTCCAGTTCTTCCTGGCTCTTGGCCAATTGGCTGGAGGCATCTTCATAGCGCTGGTCCTTGCTCTCTTTGGCCCGCTTGATTTCCCCTTCCAGGTAAACAAGCTGGTTGTTGGCACTGGTTTGGTCCTGCAAGGTCTGAATATATTGCGAGCGCAGGTCTTCTACTTTCAACTTGAGGCTGGCCGGGTCTTCTTTCAGCTGGTCGACCAGCTTTTGTCTTTTGCCTTTCAGCTGATCCAATTGCCCGACATATTCAGCTTCCTGGTCAGCCAATTTGCTGATTTCCGCATCCGTAGCCGCCAGATTTTCCTTTAAATCAGCCAGCTGTCTTTGGTATTCCAGCCTGGTTGCCTGGTCAAACTGCCGGGACTGCTGGGAAACCTGCAAGGAAGTGTTGATTTCTGAGAGCCGGTTGGTCAATTTAAGGACTTCCGCTTGCACCTGGTCCCGCTTTTGGCTTTCCAGCTGGAATTCCTGCCGCTTGGCTGCCAGCTTGGCCTGGGACTGCTTGACTTCCGCGTCCAGCCGGCTTAGAAGTTCCTGGCTCTTGGCCAATTTCTGGGAAACTTCCCTTTCTTCCTGGTCCAAGTCGGCGATTTCAAAAGCCAGCAGGGTCTTTAAGTCCTCATCAAGGGCGGCTTTTTGGAATTGGTATTCCTGGGCCAAGGAGCTCTGTTCATGCAGGGGCTCCAGCCGCTTCTCCAGCTCGTTGACCAGGTCGTTGATCCGGATCAGGTTGTCATTGGTCGTCTCCAGCTGCCCTTGAGCCTGCTGCTTTTGCTGCTTAAAGTGGAGCACCCCGGCTGCTTCTTCGAAAATTCCCCGTCTTTCCCGGGCCTGGGAATTGAGGATCTGGTCCACCCGCCCCTGGGAAATAATAGCCAGGCTGTTTTGGGAAATGCCGGAATCCAGAAAGAGCGCCCGGACATCCCGCAGACGGACCGGCTGCTGGTTGATCAAGTATTCATTGTCGCCGGACTTTAAGATCCGCCTGGTAATTGAGACTTGGTCAGCTGAAAAATCCAGTTCCCGGTCCCGGTTATCGAAAACCATGGTCACTTCTGCCCGGTTTAAGGGCTTGCGGAACTGGCTCCCGGCAAAAATCACGTCTTTCATGTTGCGGCCACGCAGGGATTTAGCACTGCCTTCCCCCATGACCCAGCGAATGGCTTCAGTAATGTTGCTCTTGCCTGACCCGTTAGGGCCGACAATGCCGGTAATCCCCTTAGTAAAGTCAATCACCGTCTTGTCTGCAAAAGACTTGAAGCCTTCCAAAATCAAACTAGTTAAAGGCACTATTTTCCTCCATTCAAGTGCTCCAAGTCGTGGCTGGCCGCGTCCTGCTCAGCCTTCTTCTTGTTACGTCCTTCCCCGCTAGCTAGCTTCTTTCCGTCGACCAGGACTTCAACTTCAAAGTGGGGCGGCTGCTGGCTCTCATTCAACACCCGGTATTCGATGGTCACGCTGCCGTTTTGCTGCAAAAGTTCCTGCAGGTCCGTCTTAAAGTCCCGAGACGGGGTAAAGTAGCCAGCCGCGATTAAAGGATAAACGGTCTGTCTAAGGAACTTTTCGACAGCTTCAATCCCCTGGTCTAAGAACAAGGCACCGTTGAAGGCTTCGAAGACGTCTTCCAAAAGGGCCTTGCGCTTGCGGCCGCCAGCTTTTTCCTCGCCAACTCCCAGGTTGATTTCTTCTTTAAAGCCGCAGTCCAGGGCCACTTTTGAGAAGCCTTCAGTGCGGACGATATTTGATCTCAATCTTGTCAGTTCCCCTTCATTTAAGTGCTGGAAGTGGCGGTAAAGGTAGTCAGAGACTGTGAATTCCAATACCGCGTCTCCCAGAAATTCCAACTTTTCATAATTCCCCAAAGTTTTGCCGGGATTTTCATTGACATAGGAGGAATGGGTAAAGGCTTCCTCCAGCAAGCGGACATCCTTGAAGCGGATCCCGTATTTTTCATCCAGCATTTTAATAAATTTAGTTGAGACCATGAACTATACATCCTTTCATAACACTAAGAATTATATCAAAAGCCCGCCATAAGGGCGGCTTTTTTACCTAAATCCAAGAAAAAACTCTGCCTTGTCCGGCAAATGGACAAAACAGAGTCGCAGATTATTTTTTATAGCCGACTTTATACCATAATGGATGGCTGTTGTTCATTTCTGCCGGTTCATAAGAGAGGTTGACCAGCTGCTTGTTGATGGCTGTAATCTTGTAGGAACTGGTCAAAGGAATTACAAAGGCTTGCTCTTGCATGTACCTTTGCCACTTTTTGAAGACCTTGATCCGGTAGTTGATGTTAAAGGCGGCATCTGAGTCCATCGCTTCCAAAAGCTGGGTATTGGTCTTGGTAGCAAAACGCTCCAGGTTGTACTGGGTCCCCGCCCCGTAGATGCCATTTTGGGAAGGCTCATTGTTTAAAGTCCAGCCGGCGATGAACATGTCGACCTGGCTGTCATCTTGGAAGAGCAGGTTGTAAAAAGTATTGAATTCCAGCAGGTGGCCAGTGGTCAGTTTGACGTTTAAGCCAATTTCTTTCCACTTCTTAATGTAGTTGTTGATGATCTTGCTTTGGCTGGCGTCACCGGTCATGGCAGCCAGGTGGATCACCAGCTTATGCCCCTGCGGGTCACGCCGGTATTTTTCCCCCGACCGGAGCTTGTAGCCTGCCTTGTCCAAAAGCTTTTTCGCCTTAGCTGGGTTATAAGGATAACCCTTGCTCTTGTCATCGTAGTAGTCGCCAAATTGCGACGGGATCAAGCTCTTGATGCGGAAGGTCAAGCCAGACGTATACTTGCGCTGGATCTGGGTGACGTTCATCGCGTAGCCAATAGCCTGTCTCAGAGACTTATTGGCCATCTTGGAATTCTTATTCATCTTGACTGAGTTGGTCTTCTCGTCCCACTTCCCCAGCTTGAAGCCCAGATAGTTGTAGCTCAAAGGAATCGTGGCCACGAACCTGTAGTTTTTGGTAGTCCTGATCTGCTGCCACTGGGAGTTAACAACTTCGATGATGTCGTAAGTTCTTTTTTTAATGGCCGTGGAGACCGACTTTGGCGAAATAATGGAGATGGTGATCTTGCTCAAGCTCGGCGTCCCCCGCCAGTAGTATTCATTGCGGGTCCAAACCACCTTCTGGCCCGCTTCAATGCTCTGGACCTTGTAAGGTCCAAAGTAAACAGGCTTTTTGCGGATTTCGATGCAGGTTCTCAGCTTGCTGAAAGGCACATTCTTAAGGTAGTGATATGGCAGGGCAGATTCCCAGAAGTAGCCGTTACCGGACTTCAGCATCCCCGGGTGCATTTCTTTAAAGTGAATCACGACCTTGCGGCCATTTTCCCCATCCGGCATTTCGATCCCGCTGATCGTCTTGTCTCTCCCGTCATGGTATTCCTTCAAGCCCACCACATCCTGCAGGGAAGAAGTATAGTGAGAACTTTTTGTAGCCTTGTTGGCAATTACTTCATAGGCATATTCCACGTCTTTAGCCACGACCTGCTTGCCGTCAGACCACTTGACCCCTTTTTTTATATTAATGGTGATCTGCTTGGCCTGCCGGTCCAGGCTGAAGCTTGCCGCCCCGCTGTCTGTGATATTGTAGCTGTTGTCCGTGTCAAATAAAGATTCAGAGCCAAACTGGGCCAAAGTGGCATCAGTTGTTGAATCAGCCAGTTCATCAGAAAAAATCCCCGTGAAAGGAGTATCAGTTTCTAAGGCTACCTTGATGCTGCCGCCCTTTTTCGTCTTGGCAAAACTGGTAGCCACTGGGAACTGCATGGCATCTTCTGCCCCGCTGTTGCCATTTCGCTTGCTTTTCTCCGTCTTTTGCCCGCAGGCCGCCAGACTTAGGGCCACTAGCAGGCAAAGCGTTATTTTCGTTAGTCTTTTCATCAATCAAGAGTCCTTTTGCTAAATTGCTACATAATATAGTTTACCATAACAAAAGCGGCAAGACCGGGCCCTAAGCCGGGAGAACAGAAAAAAAGAGGAGGGAAAACCTCCTCTTTTGAGAAATTATTTATTATCTTTTACTTCTTAAAGCCAGTTTCGTACCACAGGGTAGCTGTCTTTGATGGCTTAGTTGAGTAGTTGACCAGCTTGCTGTTAACCGCAGTGATCTTGTATGCGTTAGTCAAAGGAATTACAAAGGCTTCCTTTTGCATGTATTGTTGCCATTCGTGGAACTTTTGTACCCGGTAGCTGTGGTTAAAGGCCTTGTCACTGCCCATTTCCTTCAGCAGCTTAGTGTTTTCACTAGTTGCAAAACGGGTAAAGTTGTAAGGAGCCTTAGGACCATAGAGGTCATCTTGGGTAGGTTCACTGGCCAGGGACCATGCGGCCATGAAGACGTCTACTGATGGGTCATCGTTTTGTACCTTGTCATAGAAGGAGTTGAATTCGATCAAACGGCCAGTGGTCAAAGTTACGTGCAGGCCGATCTTCTTCCATTGCTGGATGTAGTTTTGCACGATTGCTTCCTGGTTTGGAGACCCACTCATGGCTGCCAGGTGGATGGTTAACTTCTTGCCATTTGGATCCCGGCGGTAGGTTTCACCCTTCTTCTTCTTGTAGCCGGCCTTGTCCAACAAAGCGTTGGCCTTCTTGATGTTCAGTGGGAAGCCCTTCACGCTCTTGTCATGAAAGTCACCGAAGGATTCTGGCACTAGAGTCTTAACTCTGAAAGACAAGCCTTGGGTGTAGTGCTGGGTTACTTCATCAACGTTCATGGCATAACCCATGGCTTGACGGAGATAGCGGTTGCTCATCTTAGAGTTCTTGTTCATCTTGACTGAGCTGGTCTTCTTGTCCCACTTGCCGACCTTGAAGCCCATGTATGAGTATGACAATGGAATTTGGGCAACGAAGTTATAGCCCTTAGTCCCCTTAACTTCCTTCCATTGGGAGTTAACAACGTCAATCATGTCAAACTTCTTGGACTTGATTGACTGGGAAGCTGAATTTGGTGAGATCACAGAGATAGTGATCTTGTCCAGCTTGGCCTTGCCACGGTAGTAGTAAGGGTTTCTTACCCAAGTAGCTGATTGGCCCCGGACCAGCTTGGAGAGCTTGTAAGGACCAAAGAAGAGTGGATTCTTCCGGACCTTGTCACTGGATTGCAGCTTGCTGAATGGGACATCCTTCAAGTAGTGGTATGGTGCTGCAGATTCCCAGAAGAAGCCGTTACCTGACTGGGTCATGCCTGGCTTCATTTCCTTAAAGTGCAGAACTACCTTGCGCCCGTTTTCACCATCAGGCATTTCGATCCCAGAGATCTTCTTGGACTTGCCATCGTGGTATTCTGCCAAGCCGACGATGTCGGCAAGTGAGCTGGTGTAGCGGGATGACTGGCTGGCCTTGTTGGCGATGATTTCGTAAGAGTATTCAACGTCCTTGGCAGTTACCTGCTTGCCGTCAGACCACTTGACCCCCTTCTTAACTTCGATAGTGACCGTCTTGGCCTTCCGGTCCATCTTGAAGGTAGCGGCACCCTTGTTATTGATCTTGTATTGATCATCGGTTGCAAACAGACTTTCATTCCCATAAGTCATAAAGTCTGAGTCGGGTGCGCTGTCGGAAAGTTCGTTCAAGAAAACACCCTTGACTGGCGTGTCAACTTCTTCTGCGACAGTGATGCTGCCGCCCTTCTTGGCAGTTGCAGTTGCCGTAGCTTCCGGGAATTTCTTGGCATCCTTAGCCCCGCTGTTGCTGGAGCTGGAGCTAGAGCTGCTCTTGCCGCAACCGGCCAGCAAAGCTGCCCCGGCCAGAAGTACTCCAAATGTTCCGAGCATTCTTCTCTTCATAATTTAATTTACCTCCACACAATATATTCAAAAGATAAAACACACAGCATATGAATAGTTATCGAGATAGCAATTCACAAAGTTTATCTTTCATGCCTTTTACTTTAACCTTTTCATTTTTAAAAGTCAATAAAAAATTTAATTTAATGCTAATTACTTTAGTTTTCTCTTTGCCGGGCGTCGCCAGCCTTTTGCAGGGCCTGGCCGACATAGTTGATGCTCAAGCAGATCACCAAAAGCAGGACAGTTGCCGGCAGCCAGAGCCACGGCCGGTCAATGATGTTAACCGGGTCATTGGCAAAACCGATCAAGGTCCCCAAAGATGGAATCTTGGTTGGCAAACCATAGCCGATGAAGGACAGGGCAGTTTCAATCCCGATGTTGCCGGAAACGCTCAAAACGACATCGATGATGATCATTGATGCAATATTTGGCAGAATTTCCCGGAACATGATCTTGGTATTTGAAGAGCCTGAAGTCTTAGACGCCAGAACATAGTCTCTTTCTCTTTGTGACAGAATGAATGACCGGTAGTATCTGGCTTCAACCGTCCAGCCGAACATCGAAATCAGCAGAACCAAAGTCATGGCATTATAGTTTGGCAGAACCGTTACCAAAACGATCAAAATTGGCATTTGCGGCAAAATCTGCACGAAGTCGACGATTCTCATGATGATGGAGTCAGTAGTGCCGCCATAGTAGCCGGCTACAAGGCCGACTATTAAGCCAACCAGTTCACAGAAAAGAGTGACCAAGAGACCAATCATAATCGAGTTGCGCCCGCCCATGATCAACAAATTCAAAATATCCCGGCCACCGTTATCAGTTCCCAGCAAGTGGCCGTTTTGTCCCCAGCCGGCGTAGGATTCTAAAATGTGCATTTCAGTAACCTTGCTGCTGTCAAGGAATAAAGAACCGCCAAAGGTAAGTAGCAAAATAACGACAATGGTGCAAAAGGCTATAGTCGCAGCCTTGCTTTTAAAAATTTCTCTAAAAGTAATCTTTAAAGCGGATGGTGGAATTTGGGCCCGGTCATCCTGCTTCTTTTTACCAACAGTAAATAAAGCCATCATTTCACCTCTACTTCACGCGAATTCTCGGGTCAACCAGACTCATGATAATGTCAGACAGCAGGTTGCCCAGCAGGGTCAAGGTCCCGAAAATCATAATCAAAGCCGTCAAAGTGGTATAGTCACGCTGGCTGATTGAGTCAAGGAAAAGCTTCCCCATCCCCGGGAAGGAGAAGACCGTTTCAATGATCAGTGACCCGCCAAGCAGACCGGTGATGGTGTTCCCCATAAAGGCAGCGATCGGGAGGAAAGAATTCCGCAAGATGTGCTTGTTGAAGACGACTTTTTCCGGCACGCCCTTGCTACGGGCAGTCTTAACATAGTCTTCCACCTTGTTGTCAATGATCCCGGTCCGCAGGTATTGCACTGTCCCAGTCGTGGCGATGATCGCATAGAGAATTGCCGGCAAAATCATGTGCT
The DNA here is from genome assembly GCF_001808415.1 of Lactobacillus sp. HMSC08B12. NCBI lineage: Bacteria > Bacillati > Bacillota > Bacilli > Lactobacillales > Lactobacillaceae > Lactobacillus > Lactobacillus sp. HMSC08B12. The sequence continues at coordinate 64,353 of NZ_KV793184.1, forward strand.
GCAGGCGGCTAAAGAAAATTCCCCAGAAGCCACTGGCATTGGCGGCAACCGTCCCGCTGATCGGAAACCAGCCCAGAGTAAAGCCGAAAAGCCAAAGGCCCAGCAGGTAGAAGACAAAGCCTGGGATAGCATATGTCACGTAGTTAAAAACTGAGATTGCCCGGTCCTGCCATTCACCTTCATGCTTGCCGGCGCTGATCCCCATCGGGATAGCAATGCCGTAAAGCAAGATGGTTGACAAAAGCGAAAGCCAGAAAGTGTTCTGGGCCCGGTCGGCAATCAAAGATGCTACTGGGACGTGCTGGATGTAGCTTTGCCCCAAATCACCATGCAAGAGGTTCTTAATCCAGCGTACGTATTGCACCGGTACCGGGTCATTCAAACCATATGCCTGCTTTAAGCGGGCAATTTCCTTAGGACTTGAGTTAGGGTTGATCAAACCGGTAAAGGGATCCCCTGGCATCATTTTGGCCAGCATGAAGACAATAATGCTAAGTAGGATCAATTGCGGGATCATGATCAAAACCCGTCTTAAGACTGTTTTCCACATTTGCTATTCTCCTCCCTTGATCTGCTCTTTAGGCAGGGCTACCTGGTGGTTGGGGCCAACCTCGGTCAATGGGTAGACCCGGCCATCTGCATCATACCAGTTTGCCTGGTCCTGCAAAAATTCCCGTTCGATTTCCCGCCGTCTGGCCGCGTGTTCCGCCCGGTGTTCAACATCAACCTTCGGAATCGCGGACAAGAGGCGCTTGGTATAAATGTGCGCCGGATTCTTGTAAATTTCTTCCTGGCTGCCCACTTCCACCAACCGGCCCCGGTGCATGATTGCCAGGTTTTCTGACATGTGCTTGACCACGCCCAGGTCATGGGAAATGAACAAGAAGGCAATGTTGTACTGCTGTTGGATGTGCTTCATGAAGTTCAAAACCTGGGCTTGAACTGACAAGTCCAAAGCACTCGTTGGCTCATCGGCCACGATTAATTTCGGATTAGTGGCAACTGCCCGGGCAATCCCAATTCTCTGCCGCTGACCACCGGAAAATTCATGGGGAAACTTGTAAATCGCGTCACTTGGCATCCCGACGATGCTCAGCAGTTCCTGGACCCGGTCACGCTCCTGGTCAGTGGTCAAGTTTTCAAAGTTCCGGATCGGTTCTGCGATAATGTCTTCAATCCGCTTGCGGGGGTTAAGACTGGACATGGAGTCCTGGAAGATCATCTGCACGTCCTTGTTGTAGTTCATCTTCCGGCGGACGGATTCCTTGGTTATGTCTTCACCCTTGTAGAGAATCTGCCCGCTGGTCACCTTCTCCACGCCAACGATTGCCTTGCCAGTCGTGGACTTGCCGGAGCCTGATTCACCAATCAAGCCATAAGTTTCCCCTTCCTTGATTGAAAAAGAAACCCCGTCAACTGCCCGGACATAATCAGTAATTCTGTTCCAAAAGCCCGACCGGATTGGGTAGTGGACTTTCAGATCTTTAACTTGGATAATTTCTTCTGCCATACTTGCTACCTATCCTTCATCTTGAAAGTGGAAAGTCTTCCAGCAGGTGCAGCGGACAAAGTGATTTGGCTCAACTTCGTGCAGCTGCGGGTCTGCTTCATGCGCTTCAGCTGGAATCCAAGGAATTCTAGCCGCGAAGCGGTCGCCGGTCCGCGGCATGTTTTTCAGTGAAGGAACAGTTCCCTGGATTACATGCAGGTCATCCTTGACATCATCTGACTGTGGAATGGAATTTAACAGTGACCGGGTGTACGGGTGCAAAGGATGAGTAAACAAAGTTTTCACATCAGCTTTTTCTACAATTTGCCCCGCATACATCACGGCTACTTCATCAGCCGTTTCCGCTACAACGCCCAAGTCGTGGGTGATCAAAATGATGCCAGAGTCCGATTCTTTCTGGATCTTCTTGAGCAGGTCCAGGATCTGGGCTTGAATGGTCACGTCCAAAGCAGTCGTTGGTTCGTCAGCAATGATAATTTCCGGCTTGCAGGCCACCGCCATCGCGATGACGACTCTTTGCCGCAAACCACCGGAAAGTTCATGCGGGTACATGTCATACATGGCTTCCGGCTTAGGCATCCCTACTTGATTGAAGAGTTCAATCACCCGGTCGCGGCGCTGCTGCTTGTTCATATCCGTATGGTAAAGCAAGGCTTCCGCTACCTGGTCCCCAACCTTCATCAAAGGGTTCAAACTGGCCATCGGGTCTTGAAAAATCATGCCAATATTGTTGCCGCGAACTTGGTTAAACAAATCCTCACTCAAATTGACCAAGTTCAGGTTCTTGTACCTAATTTCTCCTTCGACCCGGGTGTTTTTCCGGTCATACAGGCCAACGATGCTGGAGGCAATCGTACTCTTGCCGCAGCCGCTTTCGCCGACAATAGCCAAAACTTCGTTGCGCTTGAGAGTAAAACCGATGCCATCAGCCGCGTCATAGAACTCGCCCTGCAGGCGGTAGCCGGTATGAAGCTTTTCGACGTCTAGTAAAACGTTTTGCTGATTATCCAACTTTTTTCTCCTTCAAAATAATTATTAGTCAGTAAATAAATACTACACTAGTAGATTTTAACCTTTTTCAAATCTTTTGCAACAGTTTCTTAATTATTTTCTAGTCGCCAATTGCAAGAACAAATTGAACACTTACCATAACATCTAGCAG
>NZ_KV793185.1:0-865 GCF_001808415.1 Lactobacillus sp. HMSC08B12
AAGGAATCCCACTTTGGTCGATCCTTTCATCTAAAATGCTCATAATGTAATACCTCCGAATTTTTGTTATTTTGTTTCTAAGATTTTTAGTGTGTTAGTGTGTTATATATAAATTTATGAAATTCAGTATAGTATAGGGTAGCAATAAAAAATGGAAGAGGATAATTTAATCCTCTTCCATTACTGACATTTGAAATCTGTTTTGATTTTGATGCCGCAGCTGCAATATATAAAATAGCAGCAAAAAGAGTTTATCCTGAATAAACGATGTTACTATTACCAATGTCTGAAAAAAGGGTATAATATCCCTATATCAGGCTAATATGGCAGCAATAACTCCGTTTTTATTCATGATAAACTCTCAACTCCCTATAATATAATCAATAGCCATTTATATTATTATATAGTTTTTTAGAAATTTGTAAACATCTATAGTTGAAATAATAAAAATTAAATTAAAGCAAATAAAAAAGGAGACCCTAAGGCCTCCCTGAAAACTATCTATAACTTCTGTTGTTGAAGTTTCTTCTTTCCTGTTTTCTTGCTTTTCTGCATTCAGGGCATCTCTGAGGTTCGTTATCGAAACCTTTTTCCTTGTAGAATTCCTGTTCACCCTCAGTGAATACGAATTCCTTGTGGCAATCTTTACATACTAAAGTTTTATCTTGCATTTAAATATCTCCTCTTCATTATGGATTAAGCTAATTAAGGTTCATATCATATCCCCAAAAATGAAGAGTGAAATGCACAAAAATTGGTTAAGCCATTGATTTACCAATGCAACACATACTATATCATATGATTTAAAGAAATGCAAGAAACATAAAAAATTTTATTCGCCGATTGTAAAATTAAACTGAACACT
>NZ_KV793186.1:0-16838 GCF_001808415.1 Lactobacillus sp. HMSC08B12
AAGTCAATGCCTTAACTTAATGACATTGTGATGCTTGGGCTTTTTCTTCTTAAACGAGCTTATGTTCATTATTGTAATGCTTCCGGCAGTAGGATTTGATAAATTGTTCGAATCTGGTTACGGCCGGGGTCAGGAAGTGGTCGGACTTTTTCACGACAAAAATCGGGTGAACGCCGACATTTTCATCAATGTGCAAGAGCTTGACCGTCCGCGGGTCCAGCTGGGGCAGGTGGGGCACGATGGCTACCCCGTAGCCCCAGTGAACGAAGCCGATGATGGTATGGTCCTCCATGGACTCCATGATGATCTTCGGCTTGACGCCGGCTTCAGCGAACATCTTATCCAGACGGGGGCGCAGGCCGCTGCTTTTGCTATAGTAGATCATCGGGTACTTGGCCAAATCAGCCAGAGAGACAGAGTCCTTTTGGGCTAAAGGATTGGAAAAGGGAACGACAGCCAGCATTTCCTGGTTAACCAGATGGGAGATGTCGACCTTGTCTTCCAGGCCAGGCAGGTCAGGAGCTGAGGAGATGACCAAATCCAGTTCGTCATTGACCAGCTGGTTCACCAAATCGTCGGTGGTTCCCTGTACGAAGGAGAAAGTGATGTCTTTGGTGTCTTTTTCCTGCTTGAACTTGCAGATCAGCTGGGGAATCAGGTCCTGGCCCATGGTAAAGGTGAAGCCAACCCTAATATGACCCCGGTTGACGTCCAGCAATTCAGCAATGTACTCGCCGCCCCGGTCCAGGTCGCTCAAGCCGCTCTTGACGTATTCCAGGTAGATCTTGCCATAGTTGGTCAAGCGGATGTTCCGGCCCTCTTTTTCAAACAGGGGTACGCCGAGCTCTTCCTCAATGCTGCTGATGGCGTAGGAGAGGGAAGGCTGGGAGATGCCCAGCTTTTCGGCCGTCTTGGCCATGTGTTCCGTTTTCGCCAGTTCGACGAAGAAACGTAAATGTCGAATGTTCATATTTGCCTCCAAATCATGCACAACAGGTTTCCATACCTACAGTGTACCGTTAATCTAAAATTAATAAAATGCTTTTATCAATAATTTTGCTTTGCCTTATTTATCACGAAGAGTGAAAACGATAACATAATAGTGAATTGAGAAAAATGTAACTTGTTGAAAAAGCTTAAAGGAGATTCCAGAAATGGCAGACGAAAGAAACAACGAGATCGAAGAAACGAAGATTCAAGGCGTTAACGGCCCAATCACCGGCTGGCTTGACGGGCACACGATTTTGGTCGGTTTGATGGCTTACCCAATCCGCCACACCATGTCACCAACCATGCACAACAACGCTTTTGCCAAGTTGGGCTTGAACGGGGCTTACCTTTGCTTTGAAATCGACAACGAAAAGCTTCCAGGCGCTATCGACGCTATCCGGACCCTGGACATGCGGGGGTCAAATATTTCAATGCCTAACAAGAAGAAGGTCATCCCTTACCTTGACAAGCTGGACAAGACTTCACAAATGTGTGACGCGGTAAACACTATCGTCAACGAACACGGCGTTTTGACCGGCTACACCACTGACGGCATGGGCTGGCTGCGGGCCTTGAAGAAGGACGGCCAAGACGTTAAGGGCAAGATCATTACTTTGGCCGGTGCCGGCGGTGCCGCTACTCCAATCGCCGTTACTGCTTCCTTGGAAGGGGCTAAGGAAATCCGCATCTTCAACCTGGATGACGACAAGTGGGCACAAGCAGTCAAGAATGTTGAAACCATCAACAAGGAAACTGACTGCGTAGCCAGCGTTCACCACCTGGAAGACAAGGAAGACTTCAAGCAGTCAATCGCTGAATCAGACATCTACTGCGACGCTACCAGCGTAGGGATGAACCCATTGCAAGACCAAACTTTGGTTGAAGACCCATCATGGTTCCACGAAGACATGGTTGTTTCCGACACTGTTTACGCACCACGCAAGACCAAGCTGATGGAAGTTGCTGAAAAGGCCGGCGTAAAGCACATCTACAACGGGATCGGCATGATGATCGAACAAGGTGCCGCTGCCTTCAAGCTGTGGACTGGCAAGGAAATGCCAACTGACTACATCCAGGAAATCATGGATGCCAACAAGTAAGAAAAATTTTTGACCAGCAAACTTAATAGAAATTGGTTTAAATCAATACCTTCTGCAGCTAAATATTTGCCGACAGAAGGTATTTTTGGAAGGATAAAATCATGAAAAAGAACAAGTACATGATGACTGCCTTCATGCTGTACATGAACTACTTCGTGCACGGGATGGGCGTTATCATCATTTCACAAAACGCTAGCAGCCTGGCTCAGCACTGGGGCACGACCACGACTGGTGCCATCGCCGTAGTTTCCTCACTGGGTATCGGGCGGATCATCAACCTTTTGATCTCAGGTATCCTGTCTGACAAGTTCGGCAGAAAGCCATTCGTGCAACTGGGGATCGTCTTCTACCTGGTCTTCTTTGTTGGCCTGCTCTTCTCCAAGAGCGTGACTGTGGCCTACATTCTGGGTATCTGCGCCGGGATGGCCAACTCCTTCCTGGACACTGGTACTTACCCAGCCCTGATGGAAATCTTCCCAGATGCCAAGGGGACTTCCAACGTTGTTTTGAAGGCCTTCATCTCTGGTGCCCAGTTCCTTTTGCCATTCATCGTCAGCGGCTTGGCTGCCGCTCACGCATGGTACGGCTGGTCAATCGTTATCCCAGCTGCCATCCTGGTTATCACCTTCATCTACTTCCTCAAGGGTGCCTTCCCGGACTCCAAGGAAGTTGCTGAAGCTGAAGAAAAGAGGGCTGCCGAAGCTGAAGCTGCCGCAGCCGGCGACAAGCCAGCCGTTAAGTCCAACAAGTGGGTTGACGGTACCTTGTTCATCCTTTACGGCTACATTTCCCAAGCTACCTTCTACATGGTCAGCCAAATGCTGACTCAATACGGGCAACAGATCAGTCACATGAGCGACGGTGTTGCCCACGCCCTGGTTTCCTGGTACTCACTTGGTTCAATCTGCTGCGTCCTGTTTACTGCAGTGATCGGCAGCAAGTTTAAGGAAGTGCAACTGGTGCCAATCTACACTTTGGGTGCCTTCATTGCCATCTTCTTGATGTGGGCATACCCAACCAGCGCGGTATTGATGGCTGTTCTGGCCTTCGCCGTTGGTTTCTTCGCCGCTGGTGGCGTAATGCAGCTGGGCTTGACGGTTATGGCCAACTTCTTCCCAGCTGGCAAGGGGACGGTTACTGGTTTCTTCTACACTGCCGGTTCAATCGCTTCCTTCACTATTCCTTTGGTAATCAACGCTTTGCCAGGGATGAAAGAAGTTATGTTCTTTGACGTGATCGTTGCCCTGCTGGGCTTCGTGGACACGACCATCATCGCTATCCGTTACAAGAAGCTGTTTGGTTCACTGAAGAAGTAATTTTTTAAAAGCAAAAGCAGAAAAACAGAAGGTATAAAAAATGACTACTGTAAAAGTTAGAAACATCGTTTTGGGCGAAGGCTTGCCAAAGATCGCCGTGCCAAACGTTGGCGTGACTGAAGAAGAAATCCTGGCTTCAGCCAAGGAAATCGCGGCTGCCAAGCCGGACATCATGGAATGGCGGATCGACTACTACGAAGCCGGCATCAAGGACAATGAAAAGCTGATCGCTACTGCCAAGGCTTTGCGGGACGTAGTTGGCGAACTGCCAATCCTGGTTACTTTCAGAACCAAGAACGAAGGCGGCGTCCTGGAACTTGGTGAAGATGAATACCTGGACCTGGTAGCTACTGTAGTAACCAACCGTTTAGGTGACGCGGTCGACATCGAACTTTTCCACGATGAAGAAAGAGTCAAGGACCTGGTTAAGCAGGCCCACAACTACAACGTGGTCGTGATCATGAGCAACCACGACTTTGAAAAGGTGCCAGCTAAGGATGTTATCGAATTCCGTTTGAAGAAGATGGCTGACTTGGGCGCTGACGTGCCAAAGCTGGCCTGCATGCCGCACAGCGCTGACGACGTTTTGACCCTGTTGAGCGCGACTAACGACGCCCGCAAGGCACTCTCCACGCCAATCATCACCATGGCAATGGCTGACTTGGGCAAGGTCAGCCGGATTGCCGGCCAAGTCTTCGGCTCCTGCTTGTCATTCGGTGCCGTTGGCAAGACTTCAGCACCTGGCCAATTGTCAATCGAAGACTTGAGAAACGCTGAAAATTACTTGGAACTGCACTAATAACCACGAGAAACGCTTTTCCAGAAACGAAAGCTCCTGTATCAATCGCGATACAGGAGCTTTTTTGGTGGGGAGAGATTGTTAAAGAATGTTGATTTTATGAAAAAAGTAGATATTGTGACTATAGAAAGACTATATCCTAATGAAAGTATACGGACTGATGGAACTACAATAACTACACCATTTACCGCATCATTTATCCAATTGCCCGCACAACCAAATGAAAAAATTATAAACTTTAAATCCTGGATAGATGAGATGGATGTTAGAAACGGTCAGACATCTGTTAAATCTGGATCTGTTTTTGTCGTAATGCCAACTAGTGGAGGGGGATATTCTGGTCAGTACGATGGTGAAAAAGTAAAAACTGGAGCACACGTACATTGTAATAGATTTAATGGGACCAAGAGCGATCATCGATATTGGAAGAAGAGCAATCCAAAAGCTTGGATTGATTTCTATCACAGTGATTGTGACTACCACGCAAGCAAATATGGTTGTGCAGATTTTGGTAATATGTCAAAATGTGATGGGCTTGATAAACGAGGAAAAGGTGTGAAGGACTGTTCATCATGGTCAGGAAATCCTAAACATAAGAATTGGCCCAAAACTTGCTGGTATCGCAAATAAAAGTGTATGCAATGAGAAAGGAGGGTGAGCGCTGTGCCGATTTCATCATTCGTGGGGATTCTCGTCTTGCTGGTTGCTGGAGTAGCCATTGGCATAGCTGTCTATGGCTGGGTTAGTCATAAACGGGGCTTAGCAGTTGAAGCCCTGCTTGCTGGGGCAATCTTTCTAGGCTTAGTCTATTGGGTTGGCAGCAATTTTATCGGCTCCATGTGAGCCTCATTTTGGCTTTTAGAGCATAATAAAGCTCCCGTATCAATCGCGATACGGGAGCTTTTTAGGTGGGGATATATTTTTTAGTCGCTTAAATCTTCGCCGTCACTGGCGATAACCTTCTTGTACCAGTAGAAGGAGTCCTTTGGAATCCGCTTGAGGCTGCCTTCGCCCTTGTCATCACGGTCAACGTAGACAAAGCCGTAGCGCTTGCGCATTTCACCGGTTCCGGCGGAAACCAGGTCGATGCAGCCCCACATTTCGTAACCCATCAAGTCAACGCCGTCGATGTTGATGGCGTCGCGCATGGAAGAGATGCACTGCTGCAGGTAGGAGATTCTTTCCGGATCGTGGATCTTGCCGTCTTCACTGATCTGGTCTTTAACCCCAATGCCGTTTTCCACGATCCAGAGCGGCTTGTGGTAACGGTCCCAGAGCTGGTTCAAGGCAATCCGCAATACGTCAGGGTCGATCGTCCAGCCCCAGTCATTGGTTTTAAGATAAGGGTTCTTGACCCCCATAGCCAGGTTGCCGCCAGCCGTGTCGTCGGTTTCATGGGTAGTCGTTACGGATGAGGAGTAGCAGGAGAAGCTGAGGAAGTCAGCTGGGTACTGGACCAGGAGCTCATAGTCGCTGTCTTCGTCGTCCAGCTTGATCCCTTCAGCTTCGTATTTCTTCAAGATCCAGTCCGGGTAGCGGCCGCCGGTTTGGACGTCACTGTAAAAGAGGGTAGCGTCGTTTTGCTTGAGGGCCTTCAATTGGTCCTTCGGGTCAGCCGTCAAGGCGTAAACCGGGCCGTAAGCCAGCATCTGGCCGACTTGAATTTCCGGGTCAATTTCCCGGGCCGCCTTGACCGTCAAAGCGCTGGCCACGAATTGGTTGTGGGCGCCTTGGGCCTTGCTTTGGGCATCATCGGTTAGAATACCGGCTGCCATGTAAGGAGCAAGGCTCATCATGTTGATTTCGTTGAAAGTCAGGTAGTACTTAACCAGGCCCTTGTAGCGCTGCATAACCGTTTTGGCGTAGTTGACGAAGAAGTCGATCAGCTTGCGGCTGGTCCAGCCATTGTACTTGATAGAGAGGTCAAGCGGAGTTTCGTAGTGCGACAGTGTAACCAAAGGTTCAATGCCGTACTTGTGGCATTCCTGGAAGACTTTTTCGTAGAATTCCAAGCCCTTTTCGTTTGGCTGGGCGTCGTCACCATTCGGGAAGATCCGGGCCCAGTTGATGGAGAGGCGGAAGCACTTGAAGCCCATCTCACTCATCAGCTTGATGTCTTCCTTGTAGTAGTGGTAGAAGTCAGTTGCCGTGTGGCTTGGGTAGTAGTAGCCGGCCAAAACTGCCGGTTCCGCTCCTTCCGGGAAGGTCATATCTGCCCCAAAGGCCATTGGCACGTAGCCGCTTTCCCCGGTCTGCGGGTTCTTCCAGGTGATTTTTCTGGCTTCAGTGTGGGAGCCGTTGGTCATTACGTCGGCCGTGCTGAGCCCCTTGCCGTCTTCTAAATAGGCGCCTTCATACTGGTTGGCGGCAGTTGCCCCGCCCCAAAGGAAGCCTTTTGGAAAAGTGTTTGAGATATTCTTTTGCTTCATGTTATTGGTCCTTTCTGTTATCTGTCTAATACACAAAAAGATTTGCCCGGGCAAATCTTTTCATGAGCGTTTTTGAGAGAAATATGTATTGGTGTTTTGTCGTTAGGACAGGGCCAGCAGCTGATCGCCAGCCTTAACCGCGTCGCGCTTGCTGTCGCCAATTTCCTGGTAGGACTTGGAATTGGTGATGATGACTGGCGTGGTTAGGTCGTAGCCCTTGGCCTTGATGGCGTCCAGGTCAAACTTGACCAGTGGCTGGCCGGCCTTGACTTCTTGGTCCTTGGAGACCAGGACTTCGAAGCCTTCTCCGTTGAGTTCAACCGTGTCCATGCCGATGTGGATTAAGATTTCCGCGCCAGTCTTGCTCTTCAGACCGATAGCGTGGCCAGTTGGGAAGACCAGGCTGACCGTGCCGTCAACTGGTGACTTCAAGAGCCCTTCTCTTGGCTTGATCGCCAGGCCTTGGCCCATTGCACCGGAAGAGAAGACTTCGTCTTTTACTTCGCTCAGCGGGCAAACTTCACCGGCAACTGGAGCCAGGATAGTTTCACTAGCAACAGTTACTGAAGAACCTTCTGCTGGAGCAGTTTCAGTAGTTTGAGTGTTTGAAGCAGTTTCTTCTTCCCCGTAAAGGGTTGGGATCTTAGTCATCATGGTCAAGGCGAAGCCTAGAATTAATGAGATGACTGAGCAGATAGCCAGGTTGATCACGCTGGTGAAGGAACCAGTCTTAGGGTTGATGTATGAAGGGAAAAGGAAGATACCCAAACCACCCATGGCGTAGCCGGTAACGTTGGTCAAACCACAGTAGATACCTTGGATGGCACCAGCGATACAAGTCATGATGAATGGCGTCTTCATTGGCAGGGTAATACCGTAGATGGCAGGTTCAGTAACCCCGAAGATTGAGGAAATCAAGGCTGGGGTAGCAAGTTCCTTGACTTTCTTTTCCTTGGTCTTGATCATGATGGCTGCCAGGGCACCAGTTTGGGCGAAGCAGACAGCAAAAGATGGGTTCAAGAGAACTGACCAGCCTTTTTGGGCAAGGTCCATGATGGCCAGAGGAACCAGGCCCCAGTGCAGACCGAACATAACCAGGACTTGCCAGAGACCACCCAGAACTGCCCCGTACAGCATCGGGCTGAGCTTGTAAATAGCCTGGAAGGCAACCCCAACCCAAGCGGACAGGGTGTTGGCTACTGGCCCGATCAAGAGGATGGACAGCGGTACTGAGATCAAGAGAGTAAAGAATGGAACAGCAAACATCTTGACGTCAGTTGGCATCCATTTCTTCATCCGCTTTTCAACCAGGGAGGCGAACCAAACGGCCAGGATGATTGGCACGACAGTTTGGAAGTAGCCGCCACTTGGCAGCTTGATCGGCAGACCGAAGAAGTTGGTGGTTGCCTTAACCGTAGTGGTCAAGGTTGGGTAAAGCATGGCCCCGGGCAAGGCCAGAGCAGTGAACTGGTCCAGCTTGAACTTCCGGGCAGCAGTCAAGGCCAGGAAGAATGGCAGGTATTGGAACATCCCGTCGCCCATGGCGTTGAAGATGATATAGATACCGTTAGTTGCCGGCATCCCGGTGGCAGCAAGCAGGGCAGTTATCCCTTTAAGCATACCGGCGGCACAGAGGGCGCCCAGGAATGGCTGGAAGATGCTGGAGATCAAGTCGACGAAACGGTCGAACAAGTTGCCCTTTGGCGCGTCTTCGGCGTCGTCTTCTGCAACTTCCCCAACCCCCTTGATGTGGGAGTTTCTGAGAACCGCGTCGTAAACGTCGGTAACTTCGTTGCCGATAACCACTTGGTATTGGCCGCCGGCTTGAGCAACGGTGATGACCCCGTTCCGCTTCTTCAAGTAGTCGGTGTCAGCTTTGGATTCATCTTTTAACACAAAGCGCAGTCTGGTCACGCAGTGCTTGAGGGAGGAGACGTTTTCTTCCCCGCCGACGTGCGCAACGATATCTTTGGCTAATTCATCGTAATTCTTTGCCATAATCGTTATCCTCACTTTTTTTAATTTGCCAAAATAAAAACCCGCAAGCCAGGATTCTTCGCGTGGAAAAGATAGAAAGAGTCCTGTATAAGCTTGCGGGTTCATGCCTAGTCGAACTAGTAACACACCTAGTTTAAGCGAAAAAAAGAACCTATCAGAAAAAATCAAGGAACACTGGCAACTAGTACCAGTCGGCGATCTTGTGATAGGTTCATGCCTGATTTAACAGTAACACGCTTAAGACATTTATTATGATAACGCTTCCTAAAAGCGCTGTCAACAGAAAATGCGGAATTTTTTTATTTTTTAGCGGTGGGTCACCCGCCAGATATGAAGAATCAAGTAGGTCTGGTCATCGGCTGACAGGGTCCAGTCGGCTTCCCGCTTGAGATACTGGGCGATCCGGTCGACAGTGTCTTTTTCCTTCGGGTACTTGGCAACCATCAGCTGCAACAGAGCCGGGTCCAGTTCAGAGTGGCTTTCCTTACCGGTTAAGTGGCGGATGATCAAGGCCCGGAGGTGGGTAATAAAACGTTCATAATTGAAGCTGTCGGTGTCCAGGGTGATCCCGTATTGGTATTGAACAATATTGACGATCCCGCCTAAGTAACGGGTCATCCGCATGGTATCCTGGAGTTTGGAGCCGTCCGATTCAGCATTGATGAAGTGGTAGGTTAAAGAAATCGCCTCAGAAGGGTCTAATTTCAAATGAATGGTGGCAGAGATGATAGCCAGGGCTTCTTTGGCCGCGGTGTATTCTTTGGGGAAGAGGGTTTTGGTTTCCCAGCGCCCGCTCATCGGGTTCAGTTCCGCCCCGTCCAGGGTCCGCTTGATCATGAAGTCGATGTGGTCAGCCAGGGCAAAGTACTGGTAGCCGGTAAAGGAGATGCCGTACTTGTTTTCCAGCATTTCGCAGACCTTGTCAGTGGCTTCAAAGGACTGGGGATCGATCCCTTTGACGACTTCGGGTTCAACCTGGTCGATTTCGTCTTGGGCCAGGAAGCGACGCTCAATCTTGCTTTCATCGACCGGCATCCCTTTTTTCAGGCCAAAGCCAATCCCCTTGCCGATGACGACCCAGTCTTTGCCGGCTGAGTCTTTGACAAGGGCAGTGTTGTTGTAATTCTTGATAAATTCCATAGCAAGTCCTCGTTGACAAATTATAATCGCGTCATTATTCAATGTCAGCGTTAACAGTAAGACTTTGTCAATCCTGCTTTTTAATAGAGAATTTAGGTCTTACCTTTAAAATTGCTGGGAAAACAATAGAGAAAGTTGATTGATAAAAGTGGCAGAATGCCTTTCTTTATAAGCTGGCAAGCGCTAGCATATTTTTGAAAGATAAAAACAAAAGGAACAGTAAAAGATGACTGACGAAAGAAACAATGATATTTTACCGGTAAAAATCAGCGGGATTACCGGACCGGTGACAGGCTGGCTGGACGGGCACACAATCTTGCTGGGCCTGTTCGCTGATCCAATCAGACACTCAGTTTCACCGACTATGCACAACAACGCGATGGCTAAGCTAGGCTTGAATGGGGCCTACCTCTGCTTTGAGATCGGGCCGGACCGGATTGGGGACGCGGTCAAGGCATTGCGGACTTTGGACATGCGGGGCGTCAATGTATCCATGCCAAACAAGCAGGCAATTATCCCTTACCTGGACAAGCTGGACCCGGCAGCGGAAATCTGTGGAGCGGTTAACACGGTGGTCAATGATCATGGCTTTTTGACGGGCTATACCACTGACGGAACCGGCTGGCTGCGGTCTTTGCAAGAAGACGGCCAGGACGTGAAGGGGCAGGTTGTGACTTTAGCTGGTGCCGGCGGGGCGGCGATTCCGATTGCTGTAGCCGCGGCTATGGGCGGGGCTAAGGAGATCAGAATTTTTAACATCCATGACCGCAACTGGGAACCAGCCAAGGACAAGGTGGCCGCGATCAATGAAGCGACTGGCTGCGCCTGCAGCTTGAACCCGATGGAAGACAAGGAAGCTTTCAAGCAGTCGATCGCTGAATCTGGGATTTACTGCGACGCGACCGGGGTAGGGATGCCGCCGCTGGATGACCTGTCACTGGTGGAAGACCCATCCTGGCTGCATGAGGACATGGTGGTCAGCGATACGGTTTATGAACCGCGGGAGACCAAGCTGATGCGGATCGCCAAAGAGGCTGGTGTCAAGCATATCTATAACGGGCTGGGCATGGTGGTCGGCCAGGGGGCAGAGTCCTTCAAGCTCTGGACTGGCAAGGAAATGCCGGTTGACTACATTAAGGAAATCGTCGCTAAGGCGTAAGAAAAGCGGACAAGGCAAACTTGTCCGCTTTATTTTTGGCAAAATTATCTGATCTTTTCCTGCAGCTCGGCCGCTTGGAAGGCCTCGACCAGGTCTTTTAAGGCCGGCGAAAGGTCAGCCCCGCGCCGGACCCCGATGAAGTAGGTAAGCTTGATCTGGCGGGGGTCAAGGGGGTAGAGATTGATTGGCAGGTGCTCCAGCCGCTTCAAGATACTGGCTGAGGAGATCGTGAAGCCGACCCCGTTGACGGCAAGGTTGGTGGCCGTGATAACGCTGTTGGAGGTCATCCGGATATTTGGCTGCACGCGGAAGTAATGAAATAAACCGTTGACCTGGTGGCGGATGGCGGATTCCCCGTTGCTTAAGACAAAAGGCTGCTGGAGCAGCTCCTTGGGATCATAATCAGCCGGATCCAGGATAAAGTGGTCTTTGAGATAGTACTTGGAGTTTTCCGGAATCACGATATAGTAGACCTCCCCGCCGTTGATATAAGTATCAATTCCTTGCGCGACGGTTTCCGGCGTCTGCCCCATATAGCAGTCGACATCCCCGCCCAGCAGCCGGTCTTCGCTGGTGTGGGGGAAGCCTTCAGCGATCTGGATCTTGACCTGGGGGTGTTTTGCCAAAAAGGCAGGCAGGATCTTAGGCAAAAGGAAGGTGCCCAGGCTTTCCAGAATGGCGATCCGGATGACTTCTTCCTGTTGGTTGCTGAAGCGCTCCAGGGCGTTGGCCAGCTGGTGGCGCTGGGCGGAAATGTTTTCCAAATACTGGTAGTAGATCTGGCCGGATTCAGTCAGGGTAAAGGGAACCTTGTCCCGGTTGATGATGGTGGTCCCCAGTTTTTTCTCCACCCGCTTGATCAGCTGGGTCAAGTAGGGCTGGGAGATGTAGAGGTGTTCGGCGGCCCGGGTGAAGTTGCTTTCCTTGAGCAGGGTTTCCAGGTAGTTGAGCATGATGTCGGGATCGTTCATTTTCTTTTTTTCTCCTCTGTTAAAAAGTCTCGTTTTTACGATAACACAAATGTTATTGATTGATAATATTTAAAGTCGTTCATTTTTTCCAGGAATAATATTAGAATTAAGCTATCAAGTAAAGAAAACGCTAACAAAGCGAAAAGGAGCAAAATCATGTCAATGAAATCAGGTACTTATAGGGTTAAGGCCAAGGGCCACGGTTCATCATTCATGCCGATGGAAGTCACCATTGAAAACGACAAGGTGGCGGACATCACGGTTGAATCAGCGGGTGAAACCAGCGGGATTGCTGATGAAGTCTTCAAGCGCCTGCCAAAGGCTATCATCGACGGGCAAACCTTGAACGTCGACGCCGTTTCCGGGGCTTCAATCTCCTCACAAGGGGTGATCGACGGGGTTGCTGAAGCGATCAATGAAGCCGGCGGGGATGCTGAAGAATGGAAGAAGCGGGACAAGCCGGCTTCCTCAGCCGCCAAGGATGAAGAATACGACACTGACGTGGTTGTCATCGGTGCCGGCGGGGCTGGTTTAGCCGCTGCTACCCGGTCTCTGCAGCATGATAAGAAAGTTGTTATTCTGGAAAAGTTCCCGCAACTGGGCGGTAACACTGCCCGGGCCGGCGGTCCAATGAACGCGGCTGAACCAGACTGGCAAAAGGGCTTCAAGGCCCTGCCAGGTGAAAAGGGAACCCTGAAGGAACTGGCTGAAACGCCAACCAGCGAAATCGACCCGGAATACGTGGCAGACTTCGAAAAGCTGCGTGACCAGATCAAGGCCTACCTTGACTCAGGTGAAGACTACCTCTTCGACTCAGTCCTGCTGCACGAAATTCAAACCTACCTCGGCGGCAAGCGGGTGGACCTCAAGGGCAACGAAATCCACGGCAAGTACGAACTGGTAACGACCTTGGTCAACAACGTTCTGGACTCAGTTAACTGGCTGACCGACTTGGGCGTGAAGTTTGACCGCAGCGACGTGACCATGCCAGTTGGTGCCTTATGGCGCAGAGGCCACAAGCCGGTTGAACCAATGGGCTTTGCCTTCATCCACGTTTTGGGTGACTGGGTTAAGGAACATGGGGCAACCGTTTTGACTGAAACCCGGGCCAAGCACTTGATCATTGAAGGCGGCAAGGTGACCGGTGTGATCGCGGAAAAGACTGACGGCTCAAAGGTAACTGTCCATGCCAAGAGCGTGATTTTGACGGCCGGCGGTTTCGGGGCCAACACCAAGATGGTGCAAAAGTACAACACTTACTGGAGCGAAATTGCTGACGACATCGCCACGACCAACTCACCAGCCATTATCGGTGACGGGATTGCCTTGGGCCAGGAAGCCGGCGCCGCTTTGACGGGGATGGGCTTCATCCAACTCATGCCAGTTTCTGACCCGGTAACCGGGGAACTTTTCACCGGCTTGCAAACTCCGCCTGAAAACTTCATCATGGTCAACCAAAAGGGTGAACGTTTCGTCAACGAATTTGCTGAACGTGACACTCTGGCAAAGGCAGCGATCGACAACGGCGGCCTCTTCTACCTGATCGCCGACGACAAGATCAAGGAAACTGCCTACAACACCACGCAAGAATCAATTGATGCCCAAGTGGAAGCCGGCACCTTGTTCAGAGCTGACACTTTGGAAGAACTGGCTGAAAAGGTGGGCATGGACCCGGCAGTTTTGACCGACACCATCAAGAAGTACAACTCTTACGTTGACGCCGGCCACGACCCGGAATTCGGCAAGAGCGCCTTCCACTTGAAGTGTGAAGTAGCACCATTCTACGCAACTCCGCGTAAGCCAGCCATCCACCACACCATGGGTGGTCTGGTTATCGACACTAAGGGCCACGTTTTGGACGAAGCAGGCCACGTGATCGCCGGCCTGTACTCAGCTGGTGAAAACGCGGGCGGCCTGCACGCCGGCAACCGTTTGGGCGGGAACTCCTTGGCTGACATCTTCACCTTCGGCCGGATCGCCGCTGACACGGCTGATGAGGAAAACCCAGCTAGCGACGCGGTCAGCGGGGCATCTCACCACTAAGAGAAAAAATAAATCGTGATATTTGTGATGAATTAAAAGAGTAAGAAAAGAAATATCTTTGGGAGAAGAACCTTGGATGCCAGTGTAACTAGTGGCAAGAAGCGCAGCTATCTGTCAACAGCGGTTGCTGTATATACCACATTCTTAATGTGCGGGATCATTATGTCGATTTCCGCCCAGTACAAATTGCAATTAGCAGAATTATGGGGACAAAAAGGCAATATTGCCGCTGTTCTGTCAGTCAGTTCAGCGGTCGGCGTCGGGGGCCTAATCGGCACCCTGGCAGGTCCGCTTTCTGATAAGTTTGGCCGCCGCTTCGCCTCGATCATGGCCTGTCTCTGCACAGTAATCAACTTTGCCGGTTTTATGTTAGCACCGAATGTAACAGTGGCTTATGTTTGCTCCTTGATTGGCGGGATCGGTAATTCCTTTATGAATGCCGGCTTGACGCCATCAATGCAGGATGCTTATCCAGACAAGCGGTCAATGCTGACGGTTTTGACGAAGTTCTTTGTCAGCTTTGGTCAGTTCATCCTGCCATTTGTGATCGTTGCTTTTAATGCTCAGCATATCTCATTTAAAGTTGCCTTCTGGGGCATTACCGTGGTTTACGCGGTAATCGGTATCGCCTGCTTCTTCCTGCCATTCCCGGAAGTGGGCGGCGACCGGCAAGCGCAAAAAGTTGAAGCAAGCAGTGATGTTAAGCCAAAGGGCAAGATTAAAATCACTTTGGAATCAATAATCTTGGGTTTGATGGGCTTTAGCACCACGGCTGTCTTCATGGTTTGGACCAATACCAACCAGGAATTGGGTAAGTTGTATGGCTTGGCCAACCCCGCCATGCTGCAGTCAGTTTACGCGATTGCATCCCTGGTATCCGTTTTGACCACTTCTGCTATGGTGGCCAAGGGGATCCGTGAATCAACAATCTTGATTGTTTACCCGGCAGTTTGCGCGGCTGGCTTGCTTCTCTCATACTTTGTGCAGAGCGGTCCTCTCTTGTACGTTCTGGCTGCTGTCATGGGCTGGTTTGCTTCCGGCGGCTTGATGCAGCTGGCTGTTTCCTTGCTGGCCGGCCTGTATCCAGCTCACAAGGCAACTGCCATTTCAATTGTCGGCCTGGGCAATGCCTTATCCAACTGGCTGGTTATCCGGGCTTGCGGGTCAATTACCGCGACTGCTGGTACTAATGCTCCACGGGTAATTCTGCTGATGAACATGGTTATTGCCATTACCGGTGTCCTCTTAGGGATCATCGTTCGCATCAGCCAGAACCGCCGGGCAAAGAACAATATTACCAACTTGGAAAGCTAAAAATAGGAGAATTGAAAAAATGAGTGAAAAGGATGTAAGAATTACGCGTGATGGTTTGCAGCTGGCAGCCAAGGTATCCATTCCTGACAGCAAGGAATATGATTTGGCCATTCTGGCTTACGGTTTCGTGGGCATGATGGATCCCAAAGTCAATGACCTCTTGCCTGTTTTGGCGGAAAAGCTGCAGGAAAAGGGCCTGGCTACGGTTCGCTTTGACTTCAACGGGCACGGTTTAAGTGAAGGTTCGCTGGACAACATGTCGATTTTTAACGAACTGGAAGACTATGAAGCCGTAATGAAGTATGTCTTTGGCCTGGAAGGGGTCAAGAAGATCTACTTGATCGGCCACTCACAAGGCGGGGTCCTGTCTTCAATGATGGCAGGTTACTACGCTGATAAGATCGACAAGCTGGTAATTATGTCTTCAGCTGCTACTTTGGTTGATGATGCCAGAATCGGCACTTGCATGGGCCAGGAATACGATCCAAACAATGTGCCAGAAAAGCTGGACTTCAAGGACTTCAAGCTTAACGGCTGGTATTTCAGAACTGCCAAGTTTATCAACATTTACGAAACGGCGGCTGCTTACCATGGCCCGGTTTTGGCCCTGCATGGTGAAAAAGACGAAATTGTCAACAACTACGCCAGCCGTCACTACCAATCGATCTACGATAACTGCGAATTCCATCTGATTCCAGAAAGTGACCACGGCTTGCACCAAAACCGCGAAGAAGTCTACGACCGCGTTGCAAACTTCTTAACTAAGTAATTTGTTGGTTTGAGGCTGCCTTAGGGCAGCCTTTTCCTTTTAGCAGGTAAGTACAATGAAAATCTTTAACAAAAAAATTGGTGAAAAGGGCGCTGAAGCCAGCTATTACATCCAGGAAGCAGATTCATCGGTTGATGAAAAGCGCAAGTCCTCATTCTTGGTCATCGTGCCAGGCGGGGCCTACTGTTACACGGCTTGGCGGGAAAGAGAGCCGATTGCCTACGAATTTATCGGTAAGGGTTTCTCATGTGCCATTTTTGACTACGCGACTGAGGGAGCGGAATTTTTTGACGGAAATCATGACTACAGCCGCGATCCTGTCAGTGCATTTCCTAATCCCTTGATTGACCTGGCAAAGCTGGTTGCTGACGTCAGAAGCCATGCTGAAGAATGGCAACTCGATCCGGAAAGCATAAACGTGATTGGCTTTTCAGCCGGCGGTAACTTAACGGCTCAGCTGGCCGCCTACTGGCAGACTTCTTGGCTGGCCAAGCTGACAGGCTTGAAAGCAGAGCAGATGCGGCCAGATTCAGTAGGCCTTTGCTACCCGGCTATCAAGATGGTCGATTTAAATAATCACAATATCGCGGTTTTGAACAAGGTCAAGGTTAGCGTGGACTTGATCAATTACGCGGCAACAGGCCTGGACCAGTCAGCTGAAAGAATTGCCATGATCAACTTGGACAAGGCAGTGACTAGTGAGTTCCCGCGGACCTTTATGTGGGGGACGACAGAAGACTTAAACTGCCATGTCGAGGATGCGATTAACTTTGCCGGTGACCTAGTGTAGTGTCATACTGATATCTTAAG
>NZ_KV793187.1:0-1706 GCF_001808415.1 Lactobacillus sp. HMSC08B12
CAATGTCATTAAGTTAAGGGATTGACATTGACCGTAGAGTGGTTCTAAATAAAAACTTGTTCAATATCACACCATTTGGTATGATCCTTGAACAAGTTTTTTTGTTTCTACGCATGACAAAATAGTCCTATGTAGGACTTGAAAACTGTGAAAATGTTGCAGAATTATAGTCGGTAATTGAAAACTACTGCACTTCTTGGATGCATTTTTCGCTGGTAATTTCGGTTAGGCCTAATTATTCCAGCAAACCTCGAAATCATATACAGCATCGTCTCATAATCCTTCTTCGGCGATCCAGTACCTAGTAAAAAATGCACTATAAAGAACGCCATGGAAAGGTTTATCTGGTATTCGCTGTTAGATTTTGACTTAGGATGCGGGGCATATGCCTGGTTCACCATGCTCATTATCACATTGTAGGCAATTAGATGGGCATACAGCTCCATCTTTACAAATTCGTCTTTCTTGGAATGGAACTGGATACCGCAGTCATCATACTTAAGCATCTTGAAAGACTTCTCAATTCCCCAGCGCAAATTGTATAGTTCCTTCATTCTCTCGAGCGGAAACTTATCTGCGTCAAGATTAGTCACTAGGACTTCCCACTGCTCCTTATTCGGAGCATCATCAGGGTTGATTCTGAATTTGCATACGCGGAATCTTACATGACAGAACTGTTTAAAATCCCAGCTGTTGTCCTTACTGTTCTTGGATTTGAACTTCTTGTACTGATGATTTACATGGTTTACCAGATGTATATTGAGATGATCTTTGTTTTGGGTATAGAAATGGTTAGATGTAGTTACCCAGCAGTCAAGGATACCGTCATATTCTTCATCGGGCAGCTGGCTGATTTCCTTGATCGCAGTGAAACCCGTTTTTGACCTTATCACGTAGTAGCAGTCTTTATTTACGTTGCAGTGCTGAATCATATTGAAGGATAGATATCCTCGATCCACCAAGACGATATATTTTCCGCACTCAAGCCTAGAAAGCATCTCAACGGCTGCCTTTCGTTCATCCATCTTGTTCTTAGGTTGGATCACACAATCTTGATAGATCTTATTTTCAAGATCGTACAGTGCGTTAAGATGAACCTGGCAGTAGGGTTTACGATTAGAGTCTTCAAAACAGACGATATTTTCAGATTTAGGATTCCATACTTGATTAAAGTCTGAGCCGTCAATGGCAAACAATCTGTATTCATCATTGTACAGCTTCAGACTGGCGAGATTCATATTAAGCTGATCAAAAATGTATCTGAATATGTCGGGCTTGAGCTTAGCTTTGGCTTGTACAAAAGCAGAAGCTGTAATACTACAACCGGAAAGCGATATGTTCTTGAACAGCTCCTTCTGAATGCTCTCGGACTGCATATTGATGATCAGCATTATTAGCTTAGAAACGTCAATCACACGGTGTCTGCTAAAGGCAGTTGGCTTGGTGGTAAATTCAGAAATTTTGGATACCGCTTCATTGATAATGGAGTCAAGTAGAGCTAAAATATTTACAGGTAGAGATTGAGATTTCATAGTTTACACAGCTTTCAATATATTTCTACTGTTTACGAAAAACGTGGGAGTGCTAATGACACTTCCACGTTTATTTTTATTCTGAATCCTACAAAAGTCAAAAGAACCGTACTACCCAAATTTTGGATAATACGGTTCTTTTTTAGATGTCAATCCCTTAACTTAATGACATTG
>NZ_KV793188.1:0-2257 GCF_001808415.1 Lactobacillus sp. HMSC08B12
CCACTTTTGTAAGTGGGAAGTTTAAGTTAAAATACGTAATTAGGTTTAATAATTAGTGGAGGAATTTCATTGTTAGAAAAAACATTTTACAAAATGATGCTCAGTAAGTCCTTCCCTTTTCCCGTTAAAGTAACTTATTGGGACGGTAAAAGCGAAGTATATGGTAACGGTACTCCAGAAATTGAAATAGTTTTCAATGAAAAAATTCCAATGGGCGACATTACAAGAAATGCTTCCCTAGCACTTGGTGAAGCATACATGGACAAGAAAATTGAAATCCATGGCAGCATTCAAAAATTAATTGACGGCGTATACGAAAGTGCCGACAGTTTCATGCGTTCATCCAAATTCCGTAAATTCTTGCCTAAAACTAAACATACTGAAAAGCAAAGTGAAGAGGACGTTCAAAGTCACTATGATATTGGTAATGATTTCTACGAACAATGGCTTGACCCAACTTTGACTTATTCATGTGCTTACTTTACGGACGATAATAAAGCTGATCTTGAACAAGCTCAGATCGCCAAGGTACATCACATTTTAAACAAGTTACACCCACAAAAAGGAAAGACTTTACTTGATATTGGTTGTGGCTGGGGTACTTTGATGCTCACTGCAGCTAAAGAATATGGTCTTAAAGTTACCGGTGTTACTTTGAGTGAAGAACAATACAAGTTAGTTCAAAAGAAGATTTATGCCGAAAACTTGCAAGATGTTGCCGAAGTTAAACTTGAAGATTATCGTAAATTAGGTGATCAACAATGGGATTACGTCACTTCAGTTGGTATGTTTGAACACGTTGGTTCTGAAAACTTGGGTGAATACTTCAATGATGTAGCTAAATACTTAAAGAACGATGGTGTAGCCTTAATCCATGGTATTACTCGTCAACAAGGCGGTGCCACTAATGCTTGGATTAACAAATACATCTTCCCAGGTGGTTACATTCCAGGTTTAGTTGAAATTATTTCTAGAATTGAAGAAGCTCACTTGCAAATTAGTGACGTTGAAATGCTCCGTCGTCACTACCAAAGGACTTTGGAAATTTGGGACAAGAACTTTAACAATGCTCGTCCTGAAATTGAAAAGAAGATGGGCGAAAGATTCTGCAGAATGTGGGATATGTACCTTCAAGCATGTGCTGCCAGCTTTGAATCAGGCAACATTGATGTTGTACAATATCTTTTAACTAAGGGTCTATCTGGTAAGAACTTGCCAATGACCCGTGATTACATGCTTAATAATAAATAAGTGCAAACCAAAAATGACTACTGGAAAATGACTACTGGAAAAATCCAGTAGTCATTTTTATTTTGTCTAAATTACCAAATAGTAATTCTATCTTCAGGATCAAGCCACATGCCATCATCAGGCTTAACATCAAATGCAGTGTAGAAATCGTCTTGACATTGAACTGGGATATTTACACGAGTTGGTTGTGGTGCATGAACGTCAACTTGCACTTCAGTTTTAATTGCTTCTGGACGTTGCTTTTGCATCCAGCTTCTTGCATAATTTTCAAACAAGTCTTTCAAATCAACATTGTCGTTCTTACCAGCTTGAACAGCACAAGCAAGCCCTGCCAAGTCAGCAATATTTTCTCCTACTACTTGCTTACCGTTAATCTTAGCTGGACCGTATTGCAAGCCATCAAAAATATCAACCATTTGGCCAACCCGCTTATTGAATTCAGCGAAGTCTTCATCAGTCCACCAGTTATTCATATTTCCGTGTTCATCAAATTTAGCACCACTATTATCAAAGGCATGAGAAACTTCATGACCAATAGTTGCACCAATACCACCGTAATTTGCACCACGGGATTGATGAATATCATAAAATGGCGCTTGCAAAATACCAGCTGGGAAAGTTAAATCATTTCTTTGTGGATCATAACAAGCATTGTTCAAGTTTCCTGGCATGAGCCATACTGAGCGATCTACTGGCTGAGTTAATTTATCGAGCATATACTTGGTGCGTACCGTTGCCATTTGAGCTTCATTTTCATAAAGACTCCTTTCTGGGTCAATTTGCAAAAGATCATAAATCTTTTCGATTTTTTCTGGATAACCAATCTTAAGTACTAAAGCTCTTAATTTAATAATTGCCTTTTTCTTAGTATCTTCAGATAACCAATTATTATCATTGATTCTTTGCTCATATACTTTAAGCATATTGTGAATCATATCTTCGACATCGTGTTTAGCTTCTTCACCAAAATATTTCTTACGCCGATTGTAAAATTAAACTGAACACT
>NZ_KV793189.1:0-19886 GCF_001808415.1 Lactobacillus sp. HMSC08B12
TATCAAGATTTAGCAAGTTTTATGATTCGGGTAAAGCATGTCTGAAGCAACGATTTTACAAGGTTTGAATCCGCAACAGGTCCAGGCAGTCAAGACGACTGAAGGGCCCCTTTTGGTAATCGCCGGGGCCGGCAGTGGGAAGACCTCAGTTTTGACCAGGCGGATTGCCTACTTGGTGGAAGAAAAGCGGGTTGCTCCCTGGAACATCCTGGCCATCACCTTCACCAACAAGGCCGCTAAAGAAATGAAGGAAAGAGAAGTCAAGCTCCTGGGCGACCAGGCTGAAAGCATCTGGATGTCCACCTTCCACGCCCTCTGCGTCCGCATCCTCCGCCGGGACGGCCACTTGATCGGCTATGACCGGGACTTCTCCATCGCCGACCCTTCGGAGCAGGTGACACTGGTCAAGCGCATCCTCCGCCAGCTGGACCTGGATCCCAAGCAATACCTGCCCCGCAACATCTTGAGCCAGATCTCCAATGCCAAGAACCGCCTGCAGACCCCGAAGCAGTATGAGGCCAGCGCGGTCGGTCCTTTTGAAAAAGTTGTCGCCGACGTCTACAAGAAATACCAGGCCAGCCTGGAAAGAGACCAGATCCTGGACTTTGACGACTTGATCATGCAGACGCTGACCCTTTTTAAGGCCAGTCCTGATACCCTGGCTTACTACCAGCAGAAGTTCCGCTATCTGCTGGTTGACGAATACCAGGACACCAACGAGGCCCAGTACGAGCTCTGCCGCTTGCTGGCTGACGGCTACCACAATATCTGCGTTGTCGGGGATGCCGACCAGTCAATCTACGGCTGGCGGGGAGCCAACATGGAAAACATCCTCAACTTTGAGCATGACTACAAGAATGCCCAAACTGTCAAACTGGAGCAGAACTACCGGTCAACCGGCCACATCTTGAAGGCGGCCAACTCGGTCATTGACCACAATGAAAACCGGAAGGCCAAGAAGCTGTGGACTGACAAGGGCGACGGGGAAAAGGTCCACTACTACCAGGCCCAGAGCGACCGGGACGAAACCCGCTTCGTCCTTGCCAAGATCAAGGAAGAAGTTGACCAAAAGAAGCGCCGCTACCAGGACTTTGCCGTCCTTTACCGGACCAATGCCCAGTCCCGGGGGATGGAAGAAACTTTGGTTGAAGCCAATGTCCCTTACCAGATCGTCGGCGGGCACAAGTTCTACGACCGCAAGGAAATCAAGGACATCATGGCCTACCTCAAGCTGGTGGCCAACCCCAGCGATTCCATGAGCTTCAACCGGATCATCAACGTCCCAAAGCGGGGGATCGGCCAGGCTACGACTAGCAAATTGGCTGCCTTCGCCGACGAAATGGGGGGCGGGATCTACGAAGCCATACGCAATGTCGAATTGGCTCCGATTTCTTCCGCCGCTGCCAAAAAGCTCCTGGCCTTCAGCGACCAGCTGACTGCCGCCATTGCTTACGCCCAAGACCACACGGTCAGTGAACTGACCGACAAGATCCTGGAAGACTTCGGCTACATCAAAGCCTTGAAGGAGGAAGAAGCTCAAGGGTCCCTGGAAGCTGCCGCCCGCCTGGAAAACCTGCAGGAATTCGCTACGGTTACCAAGCGCTTTGACGACAATTACAATGAAGAAGAAAACCCGGACAGCAGCCGCTTGAGTGACTTTTTAGCGGAAGTATCCCTCTTAAGCGACCAGGATGACCTGGAAGAAAGCGATGACCGGGTAACTCTGATGACCCTGCACGCGGCTAAGGGTTTGGAATTCCCAGTCGTCTTCTTGATCGGGATGGAAGACAACATCTTCCCGCTTTCCCGGGCGATCAAGGACGAAGACCCGAACCAGCTGGAAGAAGAACGCCGCCTGGCTTACGTGGGCATTACCCGGGCCAGGGAAGAGCTTTACTTGACTTCGGCTTACACCCGGATGATGTACGGCAGCAAGCAGTATAATTCCCAGTCCCGCTTCATCGGTGAAATCAAGGATGAGGACCTGGACATCGTGGCTTCAACTGCCCCGAAGTCCAGCACTTCCTTCTTAGACCTGGACCGGCTGCCTTTTGCCAAAAAGTCCCAAGCCAAAGCTGCTCAGCCGGCTAAGATCCACCGGGCCAGCAAGGCAGCCGGGGCCGTCGGCGCTGAAAAGAAGGGCTGGCACCCTGGCGACCAGGTAGAGCACAAGAGCTGGGGCAAGGGCGTGGTCATCAAGGTCACCGGCTCTGGCGAAGACATGGAACTGGACATTGCTTTTGCAAGCAAGGGCAACAAGCGCCTGCTGGCGGCTTTTGCCCCGATCAAGAAAATTTAGGTGAAGAAGCATGGCTGAAAGTTTAGAAGAAGCAAAACAGGAAGTCCGCCAATTGCGGGCCCAGCTGGACCAGTGGGCCAAGGCCTACTATGAGCAGGACGCTCCGGTGGTTGAAGACCACGTTTATGATGAAAAATACGCCCGCCTGCTGGAACTGGAAGCTGCCTATCCGGAATTAAAGTCAGCTGACTCCATCACCCAGAGGGTCGGCGGCGAGGTCAACAGCGACCTGCCCAAGGTTGAGCACCCAGTGCCAATGCTGTCGATGGGGGACGTTTTTTCCAAAGAAGAGCTGGCGGAATTTGACCAGCGGGTGCAAAAAGCCATCGGCCACCCTGTGGCCTACAATGTCGAATTGAAAATCGACGGCCTGTCCCTGTCTTTGGAATATGAAGAAGGGCGCTTAAAGCGAGCCTCAACCCGGGGCAATGGCCAGGTTGGCGAAGATGTGACCAAGAATGTCAAGTATATCAAGGACGTGCCCCAGAAATTGCCGAAAGCCATTACCACCGAAGTGCGGGGGGAATGCTACATGAGCAAGGAGGCTTTCGCCAAATTGAACCAGGAGCGGGATGAGGCCGGGGAGAGCATCTTTGCCAATCCGAGAAATGCCGCGGCTGGTTCTCTGCGCCAGCTGGACCCGAAGGTGACCAAAAAGCGGCAGCTGAGCACCTTTATCTATACCTGGATCAACCCACCTGCCGGTATCGACTCCCAGCACCAGGCGATCGGGGAAATGGCCAAGCTGGGTTTTCATACCAATGAAAACGGCCGCCGGCTGGAAAATCTGGCAGACGTCTACGACTATATCGACGAATTTACCAAAAAGCGCGACAGCCTGCCTTACGTGATCGACGGCATTGTCTTGAAAGTCGATGACCTGGCCCTGCAGGCGGACTTGGGCAACACCGTCAAGGTGCCCCGCTGGGAAATTGCCTACAAGTTCCCGCCGGAAGAAGAAGAAACAGTAGTCCGGGAGATTGAATGGACCGTGGGAAGAACCGGGGTCGTGACCCCGACTGCCGTGATGGATCCGGTGCAATTAGCAGGGACCACGGTAGCCCGGGCTTCTTTGCACAATCCGGACCTTTTGGCCAAATTGGACATCCGCTTGGGCGACACGGTCAAGCTGCACAAGGCCGGCGACATCATTCCGGAAATTTCCGAAGTTGTCTTAAGCAAGCGGCCAGAAGACTCTGTTCCTTATGAAGTGCCAACTAAGTGCCCTTCCTGCGGGGAAGACCTGGTTCACCTGGATAAAGAAGTAGCCTTGCGCTGCATTAACCCGTCCTGTCCGGCCCAAGTTGAAGAAGGGATTACCCACTTCGCCTCCCGGCAGGCCATGAACATCGCTGGCCTTGGCCCAAAGATCGTCAAGCAGCTGATCGCCAAGGACCTGGTGCACAATGTAGCTGACCTTTACTATCTGACAGCCGACGACTTGAGCCAGCTGGACCACTTTAAGGAGAAGTCGATCAACAATCTCCTGGCGGCCATTGACCAAAGCCGGAAGAATTCCGTTGAGCTGGTCCTCTTTGGCTTGGGGATCGACAATGTAGGCGGGAAAGCCGCCCAATTGATTGCCCGGAAATTTAAAAATATGTCTAAAATTGCTTCAGCAAGCGTGCAAGAACTGACGGCAATCGATACAATAGGAATGACGATTGCTGAGTCTTTGACGGCTTACTTCCAGCAGGAAGAAGCCAAGAAGCTGCTGGCCCGGCTGGAAGAGGCCGGGGTCAACATGGACTACTTAGGCGAAGACGGGGAAGCCGCAGACAACTTCTTCAAGGGCAAGACGGTGGTCTTGACCGGGAAACTGGCCCACTATAGCCGGGCGGAGTTTACCAAGAAGCTGCAGGCCCTGGGAGCCAAGGTGACCGGGTCAGTCTCCAAGAAGACCGACTGCTTGGTTTACGGGGAAGATGCCGGCAGCAAACTGGCCAAGGCAGAAGCCCTGGATATTCCGCGCTTAACGGAGGCAGAAGCAATCTCTAAGATCGAAGAGAAGGACACGGAAAAGTGAAGAGATTTTTACAGGCAATAACTTTGGCAAGCTGCAGCCTCCTGCTGGCGGCTTGCGGCAACTTGAAGAATTCCGACCTGGCCAGCAACTCAACGACGACGACCAGCGAGGCGAAGAAGTACGAGACGACTTCCAGCACTGACGGCGGCTACTCCGTCCTTTTGAAAAAGGGGGTCTACAAGACCAGCCCGATCTCCGGCCTGGAAGCCACCAACTATGACAACAGCGTGGACGAGTCGGCCATGGAACGGGGCTTGATCCGGGTCTCCAAGAAGGTCTTCTCAACCAAGGACTATGTCATCCAGGAAGGCCAGCAGCTCGACGAAACGACGGTCACCAACTGGCTGGGCCGGTATTCAAAGAGCAACAAAGATGGGCTGAACCTCAAGAACAACGGCAAGACCGGGTCAACGACCAGAAACCCGATCATCTTGCAGCAGATCATGGAAGAAGACTTCTATGTCAAGAGCGGGTCCAGCTACAAGCTGGCCGGCATCAGCATCAGCCTGGGCCTCAACTCAGTCGACTACTACACCAAGACGACTGACGGGGCCGAATACAGCACTAAGATTTCCCTGGCCAAGCGGCGGGCCTTCGGGCAGAAGACGGCCAACACGATCGTCTCCCGCTTGCACGCCAAGAAGAAGCTTAAGAATATCCCGATCATGGTTGGCCTTTTCTCTAAGACCGACACCGACTCATTAGTTGGGGGAACTTACTTCTCATATGGGACAGCTAGCGCAAATAGTAGTAAAATATCTAAATGGAGTTCCGTGAACGAAAAGACCCAGGTGCTGCCGACAGCCGATGGAGCCAGCGCGGTCAGTGCCAGTGACGAATCCAAATTCACCAGCTTTAAGGATGAAATTGAGGATTACTTCCCGAACGTTTCTGGGGTCACGGCCACTCTGCGCTACTACGATGGCAAGCTGGCTTACGAAAGCATCGCCATCACCACGCAGTTCTACGGCTATCTGCAGGTACAAAGCTTTGCCCAGACGGTTATGAGCCGGGCAAAGAAGTATCTGGGAACCAGCTCACCGGTTGAAATCACCATTTCCTCGGTCAACGACACCCAAGCGGTCGTCGCCAAGGAAACGGCCACCGGGTCTTATCGGATGCACATCTATGGCGGTAATTAGGAGGTACATAAGTGGAAAAGGTAACAAATGATACTATCAAGCACGTTGCGGCATTAGCCAAGCTTGAATTCAGCGAAGAAGAACTGGCCAAGTTCACCCCGCAAATGGGGAAGATCCTGGAAATGGCTGAAGAACTTCAAGCCGTTGACACGACTGGCGTTGAAGAAACGGTGCAAGTAGTTGATCGCGACACTGTCTTCAGAGAAGACGTTCCTGAAAAGTGGCAGACCCGCGAAGAAATGATGAAGAACGTTCCTGACAAGAGCAATGGTTTTGTCAAGG
Source organism: Lactobacillus sp. HMSC08B12 (assembly GCF_001808415.1). Taxonomy (NCBI): domain Bacteria; kingdom Bacillati; phylum Bacillota; class Bacilli; order Lactobacillales; family Lactobacillaceae; genus Lactobacillus; species Lactobacillus sp. HMSC08B12. Next base: position 5,750 of record NZ_KV793189.1, read on the forward strand.
TGCCTGTAATTATCGATAAGGATGATAACCAATAATGAACTACTTAAACGAAACGATCGATTCTTTAAACGACAAGCTGAAGAGCGGCGCTGTTTCTACTGACCAATTGGCCAAGGACACCATCGCCAACATCAAAAAGACTGACGAAAAGATCAACGCCTTCATCACTGTAGATGAAGACGCCCAGCCAGCAGAAGACCTTGACTTTAACAACAAATTGGCCGGCGTGCCGATTGCCATCAAGGACAACATCATCACCAATGGCTTGAAGACGACGGCAGCCAGCCACATTTTGTACAACTTTGAACCAGTTTACGAATCAACTGTTGTTGCCAAGCTGAAGGCAGCCCAAGCTACCATCATCGGCAAGACCAACATGGACGAATTCGCCATGGGGTCATCCACTGAAACTTCTTACTTCGGTGACACCAAGAACCCATGGAACTTAAACAAGGTGCCAGGCGGTTCATCCGGTGGTTCTGCAGCGGCTGTTGCCAGCGGTGAAGTGGTTGCTGCCCTGGGTAGTGACACCGGTGGTTCAATCCGCCAGCCAGCATCTTTCAACGGTATCTTCGGGATCAAGCCGACTTACGGCCGGGTATCCCGCTGGGGCTTGATCGCTTTTGCCTCATCACTGGACCAAATCGGGGTGATGAGCAAGCGGGTCAAGGACTCAGCTGAAGTTCTGAACGTGATCGCCGGGGCTGATGACCGCGACGCTACTGTTTCAGAAAAGGAAGTCCCAGACTACACCAGCTTCCTGGGCAAGGACGTCAAGGGCCTGCGGGTTGCCGTTCCTAAGGAATACATGAGCGACGCCGTTGAAGAAGGCGTCCGCAAGGCAGTTGAAGCTCAAATCGAACTTCTGCGGGCAAATGGGGCCATTATCAACGAAGTATCCCTGCCGCACACTAAGTACGTGGTGCCAACTTACTACATCATCGCTTCCAGTGAAGCTTCAGCCAACCTGGAACGTTACGACGGGATCCGTTACGGTTACCGGGCAGAAGCCAAGAACCTGGACGAAGTCTTCCTCAAGTCCCGGTCAGAAGGCTTTGGCGACGAAGTAAAGCGGAGAATCATGCTGGGTTCCTTCGCCCTGTCCGCCGGCGCTTATGACAAGTTCTTCCTGCAGGCGGCCAAGGTAAGAACCTTGATTTGCCAAGACTTCGGCAAGATCTTCGAAGACAACGATGTTATTGTCGGGCCGGTTTCTACCGAAACTGCTTTTGACTTGAACTCAGAAATTTCTGACCCGGTCAAGATGTACAACAACGACATCTTGACGATTTCCGCCAACATGGCCGGGATTCCGGCAGCCAGCGTGCCAGCCGGCTTGAGCGAAACGACGGGGATGCCGGTCGGCTTCCAAATCATGGCCAAGCGCTTTGACGAAGGCCATGTCTTCCAAGTAGCTGACTTCATCGAACGCAGCAACAAGTTCTACGAACAAACACCAGCTGGATTGGAGGATTAATTTAAATGAATTTTACGTCAACTATCGGTCTGGAAGTCCACTTTGAGTTGAAGACCAAGAGCAAGATCTTTTCACCTTCACCAGTAACTTACGGGGCCAAGCCAAACACCGAAACCAACGTTATTGACTGGGGTTACCCAGGTACCTTGCCAATGGTTAACAAGGAAGTCTACCGCCTGGGCTTGATGGTCGCTTTGGCCACCCACTCTCACGTTAACCCGGTAACCCACTTTGACCGGAAGAACTACTTCTACCCGGACAACCCAAAGGCTTACCAAATCACTCAATTCTTCAAGCCACTGGCTGAAAACGGCTATGTTGAAGTCGAAGTTCACGGCAAGAAGAAGAAGATCCATATCCACGAAATGCACATCGAAGAAGACGCCGGTAAGAACACCCACGGGACCAACGGCTTCTCCTACGTTGACTACAACCGGCAAGGGGTACCGCTTTTGGAAGTTGTTTCTGAACCAGAAATGACTGACCCGGACGAAGCTGTTGCCTACCTGGAAAAGCTGCGGGAAATCGTACAATTTACCGGGGCTTCTGACGTTAAGATGGAAGAAGGGTCAATGAGAATTGACACCAACATCTCCATCCGCCCAGCTGGCCAGAAGGAATTCGGGACCAAGGTTGAAATGAAGAACCTGAACTCCTTTGAACACGTCCGTCTGTCCCTGGCTTACGAACAAAAGCGTCAGCAGGAAATCCTCCTGTCCGGTGGCCGGGTTCGCCTGTCCACCCGCCGTTTTGACACCAACACGGGCAAGACTGTCCTGGAACGTGTCAAGGAAGGGGACGCGGACTACCGTTACTTCCCAGAACCAGACCTGGCTCCATACCACATCAAGCAGGAATGGGTTGATGAAATCGCGGCCAACTTGCCAAAGACGGCTGACGACCGGCGGAAGATCTACGTTGATGAATACGGCCTTAAGCCATACGACGCGAATGTTTTGCTGCAAAACAAGGAAAGCTCAGACTTCTTTGACGCTACTGTAGCAGCTGGTGCTGACCCGCAACAAGCAGCTAACTGGATGAACACCCAGGTTAACGGCTACTTGAACGAAAAGCATGCTGAACTCAAGGACATTGCCTTGACTCCAGAAAACCTGGCAGCCATGATCAAGCTGATTTCTGACGGGACGATCTCATCCAAGATCGCCAAGAAGGTCTTCGCGGAAACTGTTGCCAACGGCACTGACCCGAAGAAGTACGTTGAAGAAAACGGCATGGCGCAATTGTCAGACGAAAGCGTCTTGGCACCAATGGTCAAGGAAGTTGTTGACGCCAACCCGCAGTCTGTTGAAGACTACAAGAACGGTAAGGACCGGGCTATCGGCTTCCTGGTTGGGCAAATCATGAAGCAGACCCGGGGCAAGGCCAACCCTAAGGTGATCAACAAGCTCCTCTTGGCCGACCTGGCCAGCCGTTAAGGCAGGAGAAAATTTTTTAGAAAAAGGTGAAGCAGATGACTAAGCGCGCGCGCTTGATTTACAATCCGGTCTCAGGGCATGAACAGATGCCGAAGAACGTTTCTGATATTTTGGATATTTTGGAACAAGCGGGTTATGAAGCCAGTGCATTCAGAACCACGCCAGCTCCGCTCAGTGCTCAAAATGAAGCAACCCGGGCAGCCAAGGAAGGTTTTTCACTGGTCGTGGCCGCCGGTGGGGACGGCACGATCAACGAAGTCGTGAGCGGGATCGCCTTTTTGCCTAAGGAAGAGCGCCCGCGCATGGCCATCATCCCGGCGGGGACGACCAACGACTACGCCAGAGCCTTGAAGATTCCGCGCGACGACGTGGTTGCGGCGGCTAAAGTGATTCTTAAGGACAAGGTGCAGAAGATGGACGTGGGCCGGGCCGACTTCGGCGACGGCAGCCAGAAGTACTTCGTCAACATCGCTGCTGCTGGCTCTTTGGCGGAACTGACCTACGGGGTTTCTTCAGACGTCAAGTCCGCCCTGGGCTACGCTGCCTACCTAATCAAGGGGGCGGAAATGCTGCCAAACCTTAGCGAATGCGAAATGCGGCTGACTTTTGACAAGGGCGTTTACGAAGGCAAGCTGTCTCTGCTTTTATTGGGGATGACTAACTCCATTGGCGGTTTTGAAAAGATCATGCCAAACGCGGAACTTTCAGACGGTCTCTTCCAGCTGATCGTGGTCAAGCCAAGCGACCCGGGCAACCTGCTCCGGCTGATGGCTTTGGCTTTGAACGGCAAGCACGTGGACGACCCGAACATCATCTACACCAAGACGACCAGTCTGAAGGCGGAATTGATCGGCCACAACCGCGATGACAAGCTTTCCGTCAACCTGGACGGGGAAGAAGGCGGCATGTTCCCGGTAACTTTTGAAAACTTGCGGGAACGGATCGAATTCTACGTCGGTTAGAACTGTTATAATAGAGTTTGACCTTCTGTCAGACTCTATTTTTGTGTTTAGAGGAAAAGCATGATAACCAATATAAAGAAAGAATTAGCAAGAAAGCGGTCTCTGCAGCCTCTGTCGCCAGAAGAGCAGAGCGAGTGGGATCAGCTGCGCCAGTACCGGGAAAAGGCCATTAAGGAGTCCGGAGCCAAATTGGCCGAACACGTGATGACGTTTAACGACGGGGTAATTGCCATTATCATCACCATTGTGTTGGTGGAGATCGCGGATCCCTTGTCCAAGAGTGCCTACCAGGACTTTTTCAGCCAGATTTTTATATACTTGATTTCATTTTTCGTAGTAGCCAATTTCTGGTATGAAATCCACTATACCTTCAGTTTCCATATCATGCGGGCCGGCAAGATGACCATGGTCTGTGACTTTGCCTTTCTGGCCAGTCTGTCGCTGATTCCCGTCATGACAAAGTGGATCATGGGGGATTTATCGGTCTTGAGCGTGGTCTGTTATGGGATCGTCTATTTTTTGGTCCAGATTTTTGAACTGGCAACGGAAATTGTGGGGATGCGGAGCTCACTGCCGCATATCAAGACCTTCCGGAAGTTCTGGGGTCGGTTTTCCTGGCTGCGCATCATCTGGCTCTTCCTGCTCAATTTGGTCTTTATTTTGATATCTTTCGTCCAGCCAAGGTTGGGGATGATTTTGTATCTGGCCTTCCCAATCATCAACTTTGTCATGCCAGATAACCGGAGCCAGCGGGCCCGCAAAGGAGATAAATAATCATGAAGAAAAATGAAATCGTCGAAGTCGAAATCACCGACTTGTCATATGAAGCCATGGGGGTCGGCCATGTTAATGGCGAAACGGTCTTTGTCAACAACGCCCTGCCGGGTGAAGTGGTCAAGGCGCAGATTTTGAAGGACAAGAAGAGCTATGCTTTTGCCAGAATTTCTGAGATCGTCAAGGAAAGCCCGGACCGGGTCAAGGTGCCTCTCCGCCAGTACGTGCAAACCGGCCTGACCAGCCTGGCTCATTTGAAGTACGACAAGCAGCTGGAATTCAAGCAAAAGCAGGTTAAGGAGCTTTTGAGCAAGGCCCACTTGGACCAGATCAAGGTAGCGGAAACTTTGCCAAGTCCCTTGGAAACTGGCTACAGAAACAAGGCACAGGTACCGGTCAGAATGGTTAAGGGGCAGCTGGAGATTGGCTTTTTCCGCCGGCACTCACATGACCTAGTGCCGCTGGAGGACTTTTTCACCAATGATCCGGAAATTGACCGGGTATTGCTGGCAGTCAGAGATATCTTGCGGGAAAAGCGTATTCCGGCCTATGACGAAGAAAAGCATCAAGGACAGGTAAGATATCTGGAAGTCCGCCGGGGGACGGCTACGGGCGACATGATGGTCGTCCTGGTTTGTCTGGACCGGGACTTCCCAGGCCTGCACGCGGTAGTAGATGAAATTAAGGAAATAGCCGAGGTGAAGTCGATCTTCCTCAACCATAACCCGAAGAGAACCAATGTCATCTTGGGTGAACACGACTACCATTTGTGGGGGAAGAGATACATTGATGACAAGATTGGTGATTTGACTTTTGAAATCTCGCCGCAGTCCTTCTTCCAGATTAATTCTTTGCAGACGCCGCGTTTGTACAAGCTGGCTATTGACCAGGCAGGTCTGACTAAGGACGATTTGATTGTTGATGCCTACTCCGGGATCGGGACGATCGGTCTGTCCGCAGCCAAGTACGTTAAGGAAGTCCGCGGGGTTGAAGTGGTTAAGGCAGCGGTTAAGGACGCCAAGAACAACGCCCGGCTCAACCAGATCCACAATGCCAAGTACTATGCCGGCAAGGCGGAAGAACTGATGCCAAAGTGGGCAGCTGAAGGCTTGAAGACGGATGTGATTTTTGTCGACCCGCCGAGAAAAGGCTTGACCAAGGAATTTATCGATGCCGCGGTTAAGACTGGTCCAAAGAAGGTTGTCTACATCTCCTGCAACCCGGCAACGCTGGTACGGGACATGCAGCTCTTGATGGAGGCTGGTTACACGACTGACCTGGTTTCCCCGGTCGACATGTTCCCGCAGACGCCACATGTGGAATGCGTGACCGTGCTAGAACGTACACAAATCGATTAAAATTTGCTGAAGGGTTGGCTAGCCTGCTGTAACGTAGGTCCCATTAATGCCGACGTTAAGGCATAATGACGCTTGGATGAAATTGTCTATTGTGAAAAAATTTTAATGAATTGAGAAGATTGGGGTAAAGTTTTGTACACTTAAAAAGTAAGAGTGCAACTTTTTAGGAAGGGGGGACTGGGAATTGCCATAAATAGAATGGAAGAATTTGAAAACCTGATTATGATTGAAGTGCTAAAAGCGATGCAAGCACTTGGCGGTCGGGTAACACGCAAGGAAGTTAAACGTGAGATTTGCGACCACTCTGAAGTAATTTCAGAGGATAAGGTCGATGAAGTTAAGCATTCAAAGAAAACAGGCACTCCATACCGTCCGTTTGATTATCGTTTTAACTTTGCGGTTAAACATTTGATTACGACTGGTTTCATCATCACTGATGATAATCGAAATCTTGAACTACCAGAAAAGGGACGGACAACTAAGTTAGAAGATTTTGATCCAATTCGTGATGTGCGGGCCGTGCTATCCGAAAATTCAGCCGATGATACTGATGTAGAGGAAGAGACTGAGATTGAAGAAGAACCCTGGAAAGCTGAACTGTTAGCAGCCTTAGCCAAGATGCCGCCACAGAAATTTGAAATATTTAGTCGAGGTTTGCTGATCCATATGGGGTTGACCTTGACGACAATATCGGTGTCCGCTATGTCGGCGACGGTGGCTTAGATGGTTTTGGCTATATCACTTCAGATGATTTTCGAACAACCCGGGTCGCCTTACAAACTAAGCGGTGGGACGGTAAAGTTTCTGCCCCAGAAATTGATAAGTTCCGTGGGGCAATGGATAAGTATAATGCCGAGTACGGAATCTTCATCACGACCTCTGACTTTACCCGCGAAGCAATGAAAACCGCAAAAGCAGGCACGCGGATAATTACCCTTATCAATGGGGACAAGCTTTGCGATCTAGTGGCTAAGTACCACTATTATGTAGAACCTGTGACAACCTACAAGCTGAAGGGCTTTTTTACGGATAACGAATAAAGCCCCGATAATAGCTGAGCTACTACCAGGGCAGTATGGTAAAATTTATTTACAGGTTAATTTTTACAGAATCGCCATTTTTGAATTCTACGATGACGACCATCGAGAAGCTCTGATCAAAAAGTGGGTGTCGTAAGGGGCCGGTGCTTAGCTAACACTGGACAAGTTAATTTTCTTCCGGCCTCTCCCAATTCCCTAGAAAGCGATTGTATAACCCGCTATAATAAGGTTAATTATTTGGAGGTGTCTTTTTATGGAATACATCAATTACCAGACCCAGGACCAGTGGCAAGGTCCCGCTAGCCAACAGTCACCCATCGACATAGTTTTAGAGCAAACTACCCCACGCCCCCACGCCGACCAGCCATTAACCGTCTCCTTTGTCGGCGACCAGGCGCTGACCCGCGACCCCCGTTCGTCTGGGGACCAGTTTATCGGCGCTGGCACTTTAACGCTAGGGAACCACCACTACCACTTCTTGCGCCTCCACTTCCACGACCACAGCGAGCACCTGTTTGATGGCCAGCGGCAAGACGCCGAGGTCCACTTTGTCTACCAAGACGACCAGGGGCAAACCCTCGTCTTAGCCATGCTGGGGATAAGGGCCGCCGATGGTGAAGCCGGCTTTGACTTCGCTCCCGTCATTAACGGTCAGGCCGGTGCCGCCTACTTAAACCAGTTCTTCGCTAACAACCAGGGCTACTTTAATTACACCGGTTCTTTGACGACCCCACCACTGTCGCCGGACGTGACTTGGGTGGTGCTTGACGCCGTGCACCCTTTTTCTTCCGGTTCACTGGCACTAATTCACGACTTGTTTGCCGACAACTACCGGGCACCACAACCCATCACGGTCCCGGTTTACCATTACTACGAGAGTGGGAAATAACCTTCTCGGCAGGTCGTATGACTAAGCTAGGACGCACCGTTCTTCGGCCTGCTTAGACACTAGACCTGCGGTTATTTACCACGTTTTCTGTCTAACCCTCGTGAATACAACAAGGAGTCGGGAAAACAGAGTTTTTCCCGACCCCTTTTGGTTTGGTAATGTGTGCGAGAGGGTTATTGTTCACTCCCTTTGTTGGCGCGTTCAATCTGCGCCCCGATCACGGTGGCCGGCGCCGACTTTTGGTTGGTTAAGTGGTAATCGGCGTAGGGGAAGTGGGCCCGGTAGATGGCGTCGTGGTAGGTGGTTCCCTCGTGACTAGCCTTGACCAAGGCCTGGCCGGAGAAGCGCACAATCATTAAGCGGACCCAAATGGCAGTCAGGTTCATTCCCAAGACCTTGGTCATAAAGGCGATGTCTGGGGCCGTCAGGGGTGAGACGTCTTCGTGGACCCCCTCGGCGTCCCCATCGACTTGGTAGAGGACCTGATACAAACCGGGCGTTTCCTGTTGGCTAATCGCCCGTTCACTGGTGGCCGTCACCTTGGTGGCCAGGTCCGACTCTAAGTGGGCCGGGTAACGCTTGGTCAGGGTTTGATACTTACCAACTCCCTGGTCCTTCAGTTCGCCGATAACCCCCAGTTGGTAGACTACCTGGCCGTCAAAGAGGCCGTTAAACTCGAGGGTCGGGATTGAGGAAACCACGTTTTTGGGGATCTGGGTGGCTTCAATCACCACCACCTTCGTCGTGGGGCTGACCAGCTCAATTGCCCGCCCCAGCTCCTGTTTACCGGCGGGGACGAAGGCGTAGTCAGGCCGCTCGAGCCGGGCGACCGAAGCGACCGCCTCTTCGGTCATCGGCTAGAGGTAAACCTTATCGCTTAACCACTGGGTCATTAACAACGAATTGGGGTTATTGGAGTGGCTAACCACCTGGTACTGGTGGTGCTTTAGTTCGCGGGCAATCATCGCCAACACGTAATCGTTAGCGGTACTGTTCCCCAGCTTGCGGGGCCCATCGCCAACTATCAGGGCCCGGGGGCCGGCGGTGGCGTCGCTCTCGTTTTCGGTTTCAAAGGTGGCGTAAAAGCGGTGGGAGTGCTCATCAAATTCCCCCGCCGAGGGGACCACCTCCTTGTAAACGCGGTGGAGCTGGTTTTCTTCGCGCAGGTCCGCCACCTTTTGCGGGCTGATCGCCCAGGACTGGGCAATTTGGTCGTCGGACGGCCCCCAGGACCTGGCCCTGGACAAGCGGGTGGTCTACATCCGGCATTATAGCTCCGAGTTAATAATTGTGCTAGCTTGACGTAGATAACAAAAGCCGACTAGCGCAGCGGTTAATCAACAATGTGTAATTGACCAACTAAGCTCGTGGCACGTGGAATGCGTGACCGTGCTGACGAAAGAATAACTTAGTCGGTCAACCGACCAAGATAAGCGACTAAGTTACCGACTAAGATAAAGAAGAGTCCCTTCATGTTTAAGCGTGAAGGGACTTTTTTGTCCAATTATTTGCTCTTTCGTTCAAAATCGGGCAAAATTGGACGAAAAAAGAGCTGGCTGGACGAAAGGAGTAACAGTCACATGAAGACAACTTGGCAAAAAGATGGCTTTACAATCCGCCTGGCAAAGGCCAGTGATGTAGACGATTATTATTTCCAGAACTACTGTCCCTTGGACAGGAAGTGTCCAGACTGACTGGCTGCAAAGAGCATTTTACCAAGGAAGAAGTGACTTCTTTTTTCCTAAAAGCTATCGAAGAAACGGACAGATACTTCTTCTTGATTCTAGATCTGAACGGTAAAATTATTGGCGAGAGCGTGATTCATAAAATCGACTGGGACCTGCGTCGGGCTAACTTCCGCATCTGCACCGGCTTGAACTGGACGTCTTCTCTTTTAATCCCCGCGCGCAAAAAGCCTACCTGCGGGCTGGTTTCAAGCGGGAGGGAGTTTTGCGGGATGCAGTTTTCGACAGGGGCAAGTACGCTGACGACATCTTGATGGCTATCTTAGAAGATGACTGGCGTAAGCTGACAGTAGATAGTTGATATTTTTATATAAAACTTATTCCATTAAGTCGTTATTTTATAAATAGCAAGCAAGCTTATTATATGGTATACTCAATATAGTCATGATAGTCATGATAGTCATGATAATCATGATGTAATATACTTATTTTTAAGTAGTTAAAACTCCCTTTAACGTTAAAGTAACGTTAAAGCGATAACTATGATTTGTTGAGGAAAAAATATGACTAAATACCGCGCCGACATTACGGCTCTTAACGCAGAAAAAATTGGCAGCCAGGCTCATGGCTACGTAGAATTCACGACTGCTGCTGACAAGCTCCACATCAAGCTGGAGATGTTCGACACCCCGGCTAACATCCAGCACTGGGAACACTTCCATGGCTTCCCGGACGGCAAGGATGCCCAAGTGCCAACCCTTGCCCAGGACACCAACCAGGACGGTTTTATCGACCTCGTGGAAACCGAACCGGTCTCCGGCACGACTATGGTGCCCCTGGACGCGGCTCCGCACGAAATGTGCATCCCCAACGACAACTACCCAGTTGCCGATGCAAACGGCTACTACAGCTATGAAAAAGATGTCGACTTAGCCAAGCTGGAAGCCAAGTTCAAGGAAGTCTTCAATGACCAGGATCTGGCCCTGGACAAGCGGGTGGTCTACATCCACGGCGTGCCAGCTGACCTGGAATTGCCAGAAAGCGTTGGCGGCAAGATCAACGACCATTACGACCAACACGTCACTCTTCCAATCGCGGCTGGTAAAATCAACCGCGTCGACTAAAACTAAGCCATTCAGAGGATCAAATTCCCCTGGATGGCTTTTTTCGTAAAAAAATTTTTGTAAAAATCCCGATCTTGATAGAAATCAATTGGGGAATCCTGCTTTCCCGGTATATTAAAAGCATCAAAGCAAGGAGGTCAAAAGATCAATGCAAAAATGGTTAATGAAAAATCGCAACCGGCTGACGGCAATTACGGGCATCTTAATCGTCCTGGCCTTTGCCGCAAAATGGTTAATTAAAAGTGAAACAGCAGAGTCCGGCCTGCTCCTGGCCGCCTCCCTCATCGGCGGCTTCCCGATCGCCGCATCCGCTTGGCAGGCCCTGAAAGTCAAAGTCATCAGTATCGACTTGCTGGTGACCCTGGCCATCTTAGGTGCCTTCGTCATCCAGGAATTCGAAGAATCCGCCATCGTGGCCTTCCTCTTCTTGTTTGGGGCTTACCTTGAACAAAGGACCCTGGCCAAGACCCGGTCAGCCATCAAGAAACTGGTGGAGATGGTGCCAGAAACCGCCCTCCGGCAGACGGCAGACGGCGATTTTGAAGAAGTTGACTTAGACGACCTGGACGAAGGGGACATCCTTTTGGTCAAGACCGGCGGCAAGATCCCGGTTGACGGGGAAGTCGTCTCCGGTTCCGGGACGGCCAACGAAGCCAGCATTACCGGTGAATCCATGCCTTTAGGCAAAAAGCCCGGCGACCCGGTCTATGCCGGTACTATTTTGGAAAACGGGACCATCCGGATCAAGGCGGAAAAAGTCGGGGATGAAACGACTTTTGGCAAGATCATCGAACTGGTCGAAGAAGCCCAGGACTCCAAGTCCCAGGCTGAGCGTCTAATTGACCGTTTCTCCAAGTACTACACCCCAGTCGTCCTGCTCCTGGCCATTATTGTTGGCCTCATCAGCCAAGACCTGGAACTGGCTGTAACTATCCTGGTTCTTGGCTGCCCGGGTGCCTTGGTTATCGGGGTTCCGGTCTCCAACGTGGCCGGAATCGGCAATGGTGCCAAGCAGGGAATCCTTTTTAAAGGCAGTGAAGTCATCACCAAGTTCAGCAAGGTCGATACGATCATGTTCGACAAGACCGGGACCTTGACTTACGGCGACCCCCGGGTCAGCCAGGTGAAAAAGTACGGCCAGGGCCAGCTGGCTGAACAGCTTTTGGTCAGCGTGGAAAAAGAATCTGCCCACCCTTTGGCGAAAGCCATCACTGGCTACTATGAAGACCTGGAAGCTAAAGAAGTTGAAGCTTCCCAGGTCCTCCAGGGCGGCGGGATCGTTGCTCAAGTAGCTGGCCAGCAGGTCCTGGTCGGCAACCGCTACTTGCTTGACGAGTACCATGTACCAGTTACAAAAGAAATGGAAAGGGACATGGAAAAGCTGGCAAGTGCTGGCAATTCCCTGGTTCTGGTGGCTGTAAACGGGCAGCTGGAACTTGCTTTGGGCTTAAAGGACGAGATCCGGGCCGGGGTCAAGGAAGACCTGGCTGCTTTAAAGAAGCTGGGTGTCAAGAACCTGCTCCTCTTGTCCGGTGACAACCAGAAGACGGTTGACCTGGTAGCGGAAGAACTGGGCCTCACTGAGGCATATGGCCAGCTTTTGCCAGAAGACAAGGCCGAATTTGTCAAAAAGCGGCAGGCAGCCGGTGAAATCGTGGCCTTTGTCGGCGACGGGATCAACGACAGTCCGTCACTGGCCCGGGCAGACATCGGGATTGCCATGGGCAGCGGGACTGACGTGGCAATTGAGACTTCAAATGTGGTCCTCATGAACGGCAGCTTTGACCGGATTCCGCGGGCCCTAGCCCTGGCTAAGGCCACCCGGCGGAACATGATTGAGAACATCACCATCGCCCTGGCTGTCGTAGCCGTCCTGCTGGTCAGCGTGTTAGCCAGCTCATGGATGAACATGGCCATCGGGATGTTTGTCCACGAAGGCAGTATCCTGGTTGTAATCTTAAACGCCATGCGCCTTCTGGCCTATCGGTCAAAATTATAAAAATCGCGAAAGTTGATAGAAAACAATTTTTCTCAAGCAGCAGTCCCTTATACTAAGGGTAGCGAAAGTATCCAATAGAAAAAAGAAAGGACAAGAAATTATGAAAAAAGCAATTTTACAACTTGAAACATTAGCCTGCCCGACCTGCATGCAGAAGATCGCGGGGGCCATCGCCAATGTTGACGGGGTTGAAAAGACCAGCGTCAAGGTCCTCTTCAACGCAAGCAAGGCCAAGGTCAACTTCGACCCGGAAAAAACCAATTTGGACACGATCACTCAAGCCGTGAAGAATATCGGCTATGACGTCTTGAAGGCCAGCGCTAAATAAGAGAAAAAAGCAAAAACAAGAAAAACGACTAATCAAGAAAAAGGAGAAAAATGATGATCAAGGAATTTTTTGACAAGAACGATGAAATGTTAGACTTATATACGCAAGCAATTACCAGGGCCCACGGCGCCCACCACCCGGAAGTCTTTGAAGTCCGCAAGGTTTACGAAGACATCCAAAAGAAGGTGAAAGCCGGCCAGGAAGACTTAACTGCCGACTTCAGCAAGCTGCGGTCCTTGACCGCGGATTACACCATTCCGGCCGATGCCTGCGGGGCGATGACTAAGACCTACCAGACCCTGGAAGAATTCGATCACTTGGTCCAGGGCTAATTTTTACCAGCAGAGGAGAGCAAAATGCAGCATATATGTGTCAGCCTGGTTCCTTTATTCGTGGACCTGCCAGAAAAAGACCAGCTTAAGATCAATTCCCTGGCCAGCCACCGGCGCTATCAAAAAGGTGAGACGATTTTTCAGCCAGGGGATGAAAAGCTGCAGATCGTGGCCCGGGGAAACATGAAGGTTTACCAGCTGTCCGCCAGCGGCCGCGAGCAGCTGCTCCGGGTTGCCCAGCCGGGTGACTATGAAGGTGAAGCGCAGCTTTTTGGCCTGGAAAACGACAGCTTCTTCGGCCAGGCCATGGAGAATACGGAAATCTGCAGCTTGAGCAAGGCCGACTTCAACCGGGTCCTCATGGAAAATCCCCAGCTCTCCCTCAAACTGCTGGAACTCAGCGCTCAGAAGCTGCTGGCCACCGAAAGACAGACCAAATTCCTGGCCATGGAGCGGGTCGAAGAAAGGCTGGCTAGCTACCTTTTGGACTTGGCTAAGGTGGCTGGCAGCGACCAGGTTCAGCTGTCCATGAAGATGAAAGATATTGCCCTTTACTTGGGAACTACTCCCGAAACCCTCTCCCGCAAATTCAAACTCCTTGAAAAAATGGGCTATCTGAAAAGGACAGGCAAGCAGGTGAAAATCCTCGACGAAGACGGCCTGCTGGACTTGTAATAGGCAAGCAAAATCTCCCTCTAGATTATGAAGTGCCCTACAATTGTTAGACATAGAC
>NZ_KV793190.1:0-3886 GCF_001808415.1 Lactobacillus sp. HMSC08B12
GACATCCATCAGTAAGAAAAATTATAGAGCCGGAATTCTCCGCGCAAGGCAATGCCTTCTTAAATACCATTCAGCAATTTGCCGGCGCCATTGGGACTTCTCTGACTTCAGCTATTGTGGCCCCGAGCCAAGCCAAATACGGGTCAAAGGGCCCGCGGCCGACAGCATCGGCACCCAGCACGCCTTTATTTTCCTGGCCGTAATCGTAGTCTTCCTCTGGCTCATGTTCTACAAGAATGTGAAAACAGAAGGTGGATCTAAATAATTAACGAACTAGCAAAAACTGTTAAAATACCTATAGGTATTTTGACAGTTTTTATTTTGCAAGGAATGACAATGAACAAGAAGAAGTTACTTTTAATCGATGGCAATTCCGTGGCCTTCCGGGCCTTTTTCGCCATGTACCAGCAGCTGGACAAGTTTAAGAATCCAGAAGGTCTCCACACCAACGCCCTCTATGCCTTTAAAAACATGCTGGACGTGGTCCTGAAGCAGGAAGACCCAAGCCATATCCTGGTGGCCTTTGACGCCGGCAAGACCACTTTCAGAACCGCTATGTACAAAGACTACAAGGGCGGCCGGGACAAGACCCCGGCAGAACTTTCCGAACAGCTCCCTTACCTGCGGGAAATGCTCAAGGACATGGGAATCAAGAGCTACGAACTGGCCAACTATGAAGCCGACGACATCATCGGCACCATGGCTAAAAAAGGAGCCGAAGCCGGCTATGAAGTGGCCGTTGTTTCCGGGGACAAGGACTTGACCCAATTGGCCAGTGACCATGTCACCGTCTACGTGACCAAGTCTGGGGTAACTAAACTGGAAGCCTTCACTCCAGACCACATGAAAGAAGTCAACGGGGTGACCCCGACTGAGTTCATCGACATGAAGGCTTTGATGGGTGACCCGTCCGACAACTACCCAGGCGTGGCCAAGGTCGGCCCCAAGACTGCCTCTAAATTGATCCAGGAATACGGCAGCGTGGAGAACTTGTATAACCACGTTGATGAAATGAAGAAGTCCAAGCTGAAGGAAAATCTGATCGCCAGCAAGGACAATGCCCTTTTGGGTAAAAAGCTGGCCACCATCAACTGCGACAGCCCGGTGGAAGTGACCCTTGATGACCTTAGCTATGAGGGCAGCAATGTCGATGACCTTCGCCGCTTCTACGAAAAGATGAACTTCCGCCGCTTTCTGGCCGACTTGGCCCAAAAAGGGGAGTTGACTGAAAACAAGACGGAAGTTAAAAAGCAGGACTATGTCGTGCTCAGTGCTGATAACTTAGACCAGCTGCCAAAGGCTGCTGAAGTTACTTTCTACCTGGCCATGTTTGGCGACAACTACCACCTGGCCGACTTCGCCGGTTTTGCCTTGAAAATCGGCGGGGAAACTTTCGTCAGCCGGGACGTCTTCCTCTTGCAGGAAAGACCCTTGAAGGGAATGCTGGAAGATTCTGCCGTTCAAAAGAACGTCTTTGACTTAAAGCGGACCACTTACGGCCTCTACCGGCTGGGAATCAAGGCTGAATCTTTGAGCTTTGACCTGCTCCTGGCTTCTTACCTGGTTGACAATGAGAAAAATTCCAACGACCTGGGTGAACTGGTCCAAGGCTACGACTACTATGACTTAAAGACCGACCTGGAAGTCTACGGGAAGGGGAAGAATGCCAAGATTCCGGCAGATGACGCGGTCTTCTTCAACCACCTGGCTGGCAAGACCGCGGCGATCGCGGCTTTGAAGGACAGTCTGTTAAAGCAGTTAAAGGACCATGAGCAAGATGACCTCTACGATTCAATCGAACTGCCAACGGCCAGAGTCCTGGCCAAGATGGAGATGAACGGGATCAAGGTCCAGCCTTCCCGCTTAAAGGAACTGGAAAACGACTTTGCTGTCCGTTTAAAGGAACTGGAAGAGAAGATCTACAAGGAAGCCGGAGAAGAATTCAACTTGAATTCACCAAAGCAGCTGGGGGTCATCCTCTTTGAAAAGCTGGGCCTGCCAGTTATCAAGAAGACCAAGACTGGTTACTCCACTTCAGTTGAAGTCTTGAACCAATTGAAAGAACAAAGCCCGGTTGTCAGTGACATCCTGGAATACCGGCAGATTTCCAAGATCCAGTCTACCTACGTTAAGGGCCTCTTAGACGTCATCGATGAGCGTGATGGCCGTATCCACACCCGCTACCTGCAGACTTTGACGGCAACTGGCCGCCTGTCTTCAGTTGACCCTAACCTGCAGAACATCCCAACCAGAACGGAAGAAGGCAAGCAGATCAGAAAGGCTTTTGTCCCATCAAGTCCGGATGGCTATATCTACTCCTGCGACTACTCCCAAATCGAGCTCCGGGTCCTGGCCCATGTCTCAGCCGACCCGAACATGCAGGAAGCCTTCAAGACCGGCTACGACATCCACGCCCACACGGCCATGAAGATCTTCCACTTAAGTAGCGTTGACGAAGTAACGTCTTTGCAAAGACGGCGGGCCAAGGCGGTCAACTTTGGGATCGTCTACGGGATCTCTGACTACGGCCTATCCAAGAACCTGGACATCTCCCGCAAGCAGGCCAAGGAATTCATCGACGAATACTTTGACCAATACCCAGGCATCCAGGCCTACATGGACCGGGCTGTTAAAGACGCCAGAGAAAAGTGCTACGCGGAAACCATCATGCACCGCCGCCGCTACCTGCCAGATATTCACGCTAAGAACTTTAATGTCCGCTCTTTCGCGGAAAGAACGGCGATCAACTCCCCAATCCAAGGGTCAGCCGCGGACATCATGAAGATTGCCATGATCAACATGCAAAAGAAGCTGGATGAACTGGGATTAAAGACCAAGATGGTCGTCCAGGTCCACGACGAATTGATCTTTGACGTACCAGCTGATGAACTGGAAACGATCCAGAAGATTGTCCCGTCAGTTATGCAGGCAGCTGTTAAGTTGGACGTGCCTTTAGTCGCTGACGCCGGCTGGGGCCATGACTGGTATGAAGCAAAGTAGGAGGTAGAAAATGCCAGAAATGCCAGAAGTTGAAACGGTCCGCCGGACCCTGCGGCCCTTGGTCGTGGGCAAAACGATCGACCATGTCGATATTTGGTACGACAAGGTCATCACCGGCGACCCGGAAACTTTTAAAAGGGAGTTAAAGGGCAAGACCTTTACAGCCGTTGACCGCTATGCCAAATTCCTGCTCTTCCGTTTAGGCGACTTGACGGTCGTTTCCCACTTGCGGATGGAAGGCAAGTACCATCTAACGACCTGGGATGCACCGGTAGACAAGCATGAGCACCTGCAGTTTGCCTTTACCGATGGAAGCAGCCTCCGCTACGCGGATGTCCGCAAATTCGGCCGCCTGCAATTGGTGGAAACTGGAACTGAATTCCAGGTCACCGGCTTGAAGAATTTGGGCGTTGAAGCAAATAGTCCAGAATTTAGCTTGGACTACTTTGAAAAAGGCTTGAAGAAGAGGAGCATGAACATCAAGAGCCTGCTCATGAGTCAGACCTTGGTGGCCGGCCTGGGCAACATCTATGTTGATGAAGTCCTCTGGCAAAGCCGGATTAACCCCTTAACGCCAGCTAACGAATTAACCAAGGACCAGGTCAAACAGCTCCATTCAGCTATCAATGAAACCATAGAAGAAGCTACTAAATACGGCGGCACCACCGTCCACAGCTTCTTAAACGCGGAAGGGGAGTCCGGCCACTACCAGGAAAAGCTCAAGGTCTATGGCAAGGAGGGGCAGCCATGCCCCCGCTGCGGGGAAGGCTTTGTCAAGATCAAGATCAGCGGGCGGGGAACCACCTACTGCCTGCATTGTCAAAAGAGGTTGTGACTGTTAAAAAGTATTAATTTTATCCAGTACTAAATAGTAATATTTCTTACC
>NZ_KV793191.1:0-17547 GCF_001808415.1 Lactobacillus sp. HMSC08B12
AGTTATTTTTGGTGTGGGAAGTTTAAGTTAGATGCGATTACCTTAACGGCGCTGGCCTTCAGGTAGGCGCTGTTGCCGATGTAGTAGTACTTGCTTCCCTTGATGGTGATAGTCTTGGAAACCTTGTACTTGGTCCCCTTGTAAGCTACAGTACTCTTCCAGCCTTGGTAAACGTATTGGCTCTTCTTAGTGAACTTTGAACCGTCCTTGTGGTAGAAAGGAGTGGTCTTCTTAGTTACTTGAATTTGAGTTACAGTCTTCTTTGAGCTGGTCTTCTTGGAAGAAGAGCTGCTTGAAGTTGAGCTGGAAGTTGAACTAGTCTTCTTGGAGCTGGACTTGCTTGAGCTTGAAGTTGAACTAGTCTTCTTGGAAGTAGTCTTGCTTGAACTAGTGCTTGCCTTCTTTGCGCTTGAAGTTGAGCTGGACTTAACCGTCTTAGTTGCAGTTACCTTGACGTCGCTGGCCTTCAGGTAAGCGTCGTTGCCGATGTAGTAGTACTTAGCACCCTTGATTGTTACAGTCTTAACTACGTTGTAGCTGGTGTTCTTGTAAGCTACAGTGCTCTTCCAGCCTTGGTAAACGTATTGGCTCTTCTTAGTGAACTTTGAACCGTCCTTGTGGTAGAAAGGAGTGGTCTTCTTAGTTACCTTAACCTTGGTTGCTTGCTTAACCGTGGTGGTCTTGGCAAAAGCCGCGTTTTGAGTAAGCAGGGCGGCTGGAGTAGCCATGGTCAAAGCCAATGATGCTGATGCAAAAGCAATTTTCTTAGTAAACTTCATCGATATGCAAACCTTTCTTGCTTCTTTTTGTACATTGCCTAGATTATACACCCTCTGTTTAAAAATTGCTTATTAAAGTTCTCAAAAGAAAGGCAATTTTCCCTTAAAAGCTACTGTAAACGGATGCATTTTACTTATTAAAAAAAGGAGCCGGAGCTCCTTTTCGAGATTATTTCCATTCTTTGTCTTCAGACAAAGGCAGCTTGTGCCAGTAGGCTTCCTTGTTGACCTGCCGGCCCCGAGCGATGGCCATTTCATACTTGCCAACGTCCTTGGTAATGGTTGAGTCAGCCGCGATAAAGGCATGGTCGGCCACATTAATCGGAGAAACCAGGGTTGACCCGGCCCCGATGAAGGACTTATCACCAACCGTCGTGTGGAACTTCTTGACCCCGTCAAAGTTGGAGAAGATGACCCCGCAGCCGACATTGATGTCCTTGCCCAAAGTAGCATCCCCAACGTAAGTCAGGTGCCCGACCTTGGTGTTTTCGCCAATTTCCGCCTTCTTGACTTCCACGAAGTTGCCCAGGTGGGCTCCCCGCTTAATCAAAGCCTTTGGCCGCAAGTGCGAGTTTGGCCCGATGTCCGTGTTGTCTTCCATGATTGATTCTTCAATCGTGGAAGAAGTTACCGTCACGCCGTTGCCGATCTGGCTGTCAACGATTCTTGACCCGGAAGTGATCAAGCAGTCTGACCCGATCACGGTGTGGCCTTTAATTGTCACGCCGCCTTCAATCACCGTGTCATTACCGATTTCCACGTCAGCGTCAATGTAAGCCGTGGCGGGGTCGATAAAGGTAACCCCGTCCCGCATGTGCCCTTCATTGATTCTTCTTTGCATGATCCGGGTGGCTTCAGCCAGGGCGATCCGGTCGTTTACCCCCAGGCTTTCGCTGAAGTCCGGCATCTTGTAAGCCCCGACCTTCTTGCCGGCCTTGCGTAAAATTTCCAAAACGTCAGTCAAGTAGTACTCGCCTTGAGAGTTGTCGTTGCCGACTTGCTTCAAAGCAGCCCACAAGTCCTGGTTGTCAAAGCAGAAGACCCCGGTGTTGATTTCCTTGACCTTCAGTTCTTCCGGCTTGCCGTCCTTTTGTTCCACGATCCGCAAAACATTGCCCTGGTCATCTCTGATGATCCGCCCGTAGCCAAAAGGATTCGGAGCTTCAGCCGTCAAAACCGTGGCCGCGTTGCCTTCTTCTTCATGGTAGGCGAAGAGCTTTTCGAAAGTTTCACTGGTAAAAAGCGGGGTATCCCCGGTTACGACCAGCGTTGCCCCTTCCAAAGCAGCCAGCTGGCCTTCCGCCTGCATAACCGCGTGGCCGGTTCCCAGCTGCTCTTCCTGCATGGCAAATTCAGACTTGCCCGCTAAGACTTTCTCCACGTCTTCTGCCCCGTGGCCGACAATGGTCACGATCTTGCTTGGCTTGACCGCTCTGGCGGCATCAACGACATGTTCAACCATGGCCTTGCCGCAAACCTGGTGCAAAACCTTGTAAAGCTTGGATTTCATTCTGGTGCCCTTGCCGGCAGCCAAAACTATGACATATTTTCCCATCTGTTTGTAACCTTCTAAATCAAAATAAGCTAGCCTTCATGGCTAGCTTATATTGTAACATTTAGAAACGGTCGAAGTTAGTTCTAGTCAAAAAGTTGCCCGGCTGAGCCAGGATGATTTCCTTTTCGCTGTCGATCTGGTCAATGTTGACCAGGGAAACGTAGTCCTTGATCTTGCGTTCCTCTTCATATTCAGTTTCGCAAAGAACACAGACGCCGGCCACCTGGCAGTCAAATTCCTTGACCAGTTGCCGCATCCCGTCCAGAGTGCCGCCGCCCTTCATGAAGTCGTCCACAATCAGAACGTTCGTATCCTTGTCCAGGGCCCGGGTCGGCAACTCCATCTTGGCTACCCGGGAAGTTGAAGAGGACATGTAGTTAACGGACACAGTAGCCCCTTCCGTCACCTTGGACCGCTTGCGGGCGGTTACCGCTGGGACGTTCAAGTAGCTGGCCACGGCATTGGCCAAAGAAATCCCCTTGGTTTCCACCGTCATGACGGCTTCGATATTGGCGTAAGCATAGCGGGTGGCGATCAGCTTGCCGATCATCTCCAGGTCATATGGCCCGCCCAAAATATCTGACAGGTAGACAAAGCCGCCCGGCAGAATCCGGCTGGAGTCCTGGATGCGGCCTGCCAGGTCCTTGAGGTACTTCTCAGCCGGCTTCTGGCCTAAGAACGGAATATAGCGGACCCCGCCGGCTGCCCCGGCAACGGTCTCCAGGATCCCATCCTCGTTGCTGGCCAGGGTGTGCTTCAAAATGGCCAAGTCTTCAGAGATTGATGACTTCGCTGCCCCGTAGCGCTTGGCAAAAAAGGGCAGAGCAATCAAAGTATGCGGGCGCTCCATCAAAAACTTGGTCATATCTACTAATCTTTCAGAACGTTTCATTCTCTTTCCTTCCTAATGTCTGTTTTTGTACTTATACTAATATACTCTAAAGGGCAAAAAAAATCACTAACATTTTCAAGAAATGTTAGTGCAAAAATTCGTATTTTTACTCTGCATCACTTTCATCATCAAATTCCAGCAGGATGTTCTTGGTCAAAACATCAGTGTAGCTGTATGATGCGTGTTCAAAATTATTACTGTCCTGGTCCAGAGCCACTACAAACACGGCAGGAAACGTGTTCTTCAAAATGCCGCGGCGTCTGGTTACCTTCTTGCGGCCCGCTTGGGCAACGATTGTCAGCTCTTCGCCTAGGTGGGTATCTAACTTCTGCTTAATGTCTTGAATATTGATTGGCAATTATGACACTCCTTTATCGGAATATTATAACATAATTTCCTATTCAAATCAAGATTGAATTATTTATTCATTTCCGCTATAGCCTGGCTGATTCTGATGAAATCGCCGATGGCCAGTTGTTCCGGCCGCTGGCGCGGGTCCAGGTCCAGGTCGTCCAGCAGCTTTTCCCGGTCTTCCTTGTCTGGAAGCAAGGTCTTCAAGTTGTTGGCCAGGGTCTTGCGCCGCTGGGCAAAGCAGAGCTTAACCACCCGGTTGAACTGCTTGCGGTCGCCAACCTCAGCTGGCTTTTCCAAAGGCGTTAAAACCACTACGGCTGAGTCAACCTTTGGCTGGGGCATGAAGGAAGCGTGCCCAACTTCCAAGGCCAGGTCCACGCTCATTTGAGTCTGCACGGCAATGGACAGGGGGCCATAGGCCTTAGAGCCCGGCTGGGCAGCCAGACGCTCAGCCACTTCCTTTTGCATCATCAAGGTCAGGCTGATAAAGTCCAGGCTGGATTCCAGCAGGTTGAAAATAATCGGCGTGGTGATGTAGTAAGGCAAGTTGGCCACAACCTTGACGGGCTTGCTTAAGTCAAAAAAGCCCGCCAGATCAGTTGCAAAGTCCGCCTTCAAAACATCCTTCATGATCAGCTTGAAGCGCTGGTCCAGGTCTTGGCCGTCCACCTTTTCCGGCAGTTCGTTGGCCAGGATTTCCGGCAGGCTCTGGTCGACTTCATAAGCCGCCACCTTGCCTCCGGCTAAAAGCAGCTGTTCAGTCAAAGAGCCGATCCCCGGGCCGACTTCCACTACCTGGTCGCCGGGCTCAATCCCGGCTGCCCGGACGATCCCCTGGACGGCATCCAGGTCAACCAGGAAGTTCTGGCCCAGGTTCTTCTTGGCGTGCACAAAGTAACGATTGACGATGGCCGCCGTCCTTACCGGACTAGCGATTGGAATTCTGTTGGTCATTTTCCGCCTCCTCTACTGCCTGCTTAAGTTCAGCCAAACTGATGCCAAAAGTCTGCAGGCGCTGGTAAAAACGCTTGGAATTGGCATAGCCGATCCCCAGCTTGATCCCGACTGCCTCCCGTAATTGCCGGGACTGGCGACCCATGGCCAGGCCCAAGTCGACATAGTCCCCGTAGTCAAAGTCAGCCTTTTGGGCTTGGACCTCGCGTAAGTCGCTCAAGGCCCGCTCTAAAGCTTCCTTTGAAGCGTGCTCTACCCCCAGGCTCCCCTTTTTTTGCGGTTCGCCTTCTTTGCGGGTAATAAAGGCCTGCTTGGCCGTTGGCACGGCTTCGGTCACTATCCGGCGGATCCGCTCGCCATTGACGTCAGGATCGGTAAAAACAATAATCTCGCGGCTTTGGGCTAGTTTCTTCAGCTTGGCCAGGACCGCATCAGAAACGGCCGAGCCATTCGTCTCGACCGTCTCAATTCCTGGAAAAAACTGCTTTAAGCGCATCGTATCGTCCTTGCCTTCCACGACAACGACGGCGTTAAAATTCTTCTGCATTTAATCCGTAAATCCTCATTGTATTAGCATAAGTTGCTTCCGCAACTTCGGCCAGATCCAGCCCCTTCAAGTCCGCGACCGCCTGGGCAACGTAGCGGACATAGCCAGGCTCGTTTTGCCGGCCCCGGTAAGGCACCGGAGTCAAAAACGGCGCGTCAGTTTCAACCAAAAGCCGGTCCAAAGGAACCAGCTTGGCTGACTCATGCACTTCCGCGGCCTTCTTGAAGGAAACGACCCCGGAGAAAGAAAAATTCACGTTCAAGTCCAGGAACTTTTCCGTCCATTCCGGGCCCCCGTTGTAGCTGTGCAAAACCGCCCCGTATTCCAGGTCTGCTTCTTTCAAGATCTGCCAGCAGTCCGCGAAGGCGTCCCTAGTATGGATATTTACCGGCAATTGCAAATCGCGGGCAACTTCAATCTGCCGGGCAAAAACTTTCCTTTGCACATCCCGGGGAGACTCATCCCAGTAGTAGTCCAGGCCGATTTCCCCGATAGCGACTACCTGGCCGCCTTTAACTTGCTCAACCAGCAGGTCTTCAGCTGCCTGGTCATAGTCTTTAGCCACGTCCGGGCAGTAGCCGATGATGGCCTTGACATTGGCAAAGCGCTTAGCTAATTCCAGGGCGCCCAGGTTCATTTCCGGGTCCTGGCCCACGCAGTTCATCCCAACCACGTCCAAGTCCCTGGCTTTTTGGATATAATCGGCTTCTTTGCCGGCAAAAGGCTTGTCGTTTAAGTGGGTATGGTTGTCGTAGATCTTCATTAGCCCAGTTCAGCCCCTACCGGGTGTTCGTCGCCGACCAGGGCCAGCTTGACATCGCCGTCAGCTTCGCTGGACAAAAGCATGCCCTGGCTTTCGTGGCCCAGCATCTTGCGCGGCTTCAAGTTGGTTACAGCCAGAACCTTCTTGCCCAAAAGGATGCTTTCATCTGGGTAGAACTTGCGAATCCCGCTCAAGATCTGCCGCTCGCCGGTCTTGCCGAAGTCTAGCTTGAACATCAAGAGCTTGCTTGATCCCTTGACTGGTTCAACAGACAGGATCTTGCCGACCTGGATCTTGACCTTGGCAAAGTCGTCGATCGTGATCTGCTTTTCTTCCTGCTTTTGTTCTCTTCTTGACTGTTTCTTTGGCTTGGCCTTCTTCATTTCTTCCTTGATGTAGGCCACTTCTTCGTCATTCTTCAAGCGTGGGAAGATCGGAGTTGGCTTGGCAACGACGTTTACGTCCCAGGCAAAGCCGCCGAACTGCAAGTCCTTCTGGCTTTCGTCTTCCCAGTCCAGGCCCAGCTGGGCAAACATCTTGCCTGGAGTTTCGGTCATAACCGGAGCGATCATGATGGCTACCAGGCGCAGGCTTTCCGCCAGGTTGCTCATGACTCTGGAAAGTTCTTCAGTCTTGCCTTCCTTGTTCAAAACCCATGGGGTAGTTTCATCGATGTACTTGTTGGCCCGGGAAATCAGCTGCCAGACATTTTCCAAAGCGTTGGAGAAGTGCATCTTGTCCATGTTGCCGTAGTAGTCGCTGATGGCCTTGGCAGCAACGGCAGCCAGGTCTTGGCCGTACTTGTCCTGTTCCTGGTCAACCGGGGCAACCAGGCCCTTTTGGTACTGGTTGATCATGGAAACAGTCCGGTTCAAGAGGTTGCCCAGGTCGTTGGCCAGGTCAAAATTGGTCCGTTCAACGAAGTCTTCCGGGGTAAAGGAACCGTCAGCCCCAAATGGGATGGCCCGCATCAGGTAGTAGCGGACCGGGTCCAGGCCGTAGCGGGAAATCAAGGATTCCGGGTAAACGGCGTTACCCTTGGACTTGGACATCTTGTCCTTGTAGATCAAGACCCAGCCGTGGCCGAAGACCTGCTTAGGCAGCGGCAAGTCCAGGGCCATCAGCATGATTGGCCAGTAAATGGTGTGGAAACGGACGATTTCCTTGCCGACCAGGTGGACGTCAGCTGGCCAGTACTTCTTGAAGAGGGAGTCATCTTCTGACCCATAGCCCAAGGCAGTGATATAGTTGGCCAAGGCGTCGATCCAAACGTAAACAACGTGCTTCGGGTCGCTTGGCACCGGGATCCCCCAGTCAACCGTGGTCCGGGTAACTGACAAGTCTTCCAGGCCCGGCTTGATGAAGTTGTTCACCATTTCCTTTTCCCGGGAGTTTGGCTGGATGAATTCCGGGTGGTCCTTGTAGTACTGGAGAAGCCGGTCAGCGTACTTGCTCATCTTGAAGAAGTAGGATGGTTCCTTGACCAATTGAACTTCGTGGCCAGATGGGGCGATCCCGCCGACAACGTTGCCCTGGTCGTCTTTGAAGACTTCCTTCAGCTGGGATTCAGTGAAGTATTCTTCGTCTTCAACTGAGTACCAGCCGGTGTATTCACCCAGGTAGATGTCACCTGAGGCCTTCAGCTTTTCAAAAATCTTCTGGACAGCCTTGACATGTTCTTCATCAGTGGTCCGGATGAATTTGTCGTAGTTGATGTCCAGCTTCTTCCACAGTTCCTTGATGTCCTTGACCATGCCGTCCAGGTAAGCCTTTGGCTTCATGCCCAGCTTTTCGGCCTTTTGTTCGATCTTCAAGCCGTGTTCGTCGGTCCCGGTCAAGAAGAAGGTGTCATAGCCGCGGGCCTTCTTGTAGCGGGTCATGGTGTCCGCTGCTACCGTCGTGTAGGCGTTGCCGATGGTCAAACGGCCAGACGGATAGTAGATTGGCGTGGTAATGTAAAAAGTTTTCTTGTTATCTGCCATAGTGCTTGATCTCCTCAAAAATTCTATACTCTCTATCATACAACAAAAAGCCTTAGCTTATAAAGCCTATCGGCGATTTAACGGGCTTTCGGGCAAAAAAGAACGGTCTTTTTACTAAAGACCGTTCTTTTTCAGTTAAATCAAGAATTTTTCCTTCTTCATGTAGAAGTGCTTGACGACTGTCGTCAAAAGCAGGTAGCAGACCAGGAGGCCAGCCACGATCCACAGGAATTCTTCGTTCAAGTGAACGAACTTCATGGCTCCGGCCAATTTTGAAAATGGCAGGAAGGTCCCGAAGATAGCAGCCCCGAAAGTAGCAAGCATGACTGGGCTTGATGCCCGCTGCTGGATAAGTGGCAGACGTTCGTCGCGCAAGGCATGGATGACCATTTCCTGGGTCCAGAGGGATTCCACGAACCAGCCGGTGTGGAAGATGGTCATGAAGGCCAGCTGCCCTGCCGGTCCTAAGGAAGCGTAGCTGCCGCCAGTAAGGGCCGGGCAGATTACAAAGAAGAGGACGGCAAAGGTGATGACGTCAAAAATTGATGACGTCGGCCCAAAGTAGAACATGAACTTCGGCATGTTCTTGGTTGCCCATTCCCGCGGCACGTGCAGGTAGTCTTCAGACACGCTGTCAAAGGGCAAAGCCAGGCAGCTGGTTCCGTAGAGCAGGTCCAAAATCAAGAGCTGTAGCGGCAGCATTGGCAAGAACGGCAGGAAGACTGAGGCGACCATGATGGACAAGATGTTCCCGAAGTTGGAAGACAGGGTGATCTTGATGTACTTCATGGTGTTGGTCAAGGTCTTGCGGCCGATCCGGACCGCGTGCTCCAGGACGCTCAAGTCCTTCTGCAAAAGGATGATGTCCGCTGATTCCTTGGCCACGTCGACAGCTGAGTCAACTGAGATAGAGACGTCCGCCTGCTTCATGGCCGGGGCATCGTTGATCCCATCACCCATGTAGCCGACCGTGTGGCCGTTTTTCTGCAGGGCATCGATGATCTTGGTCTTCCATTCCGGTGACAGCTTGACGAAGATGTCGCATTCTTCAACGATCTTGGCCAGTTCCTCATCGCTCTTGCCGACCAGGTCCTTTTGTCCGTAAACCGTATCGATGTTAAGGCCAACCTTCAAGGCCACGGCCCGGGTAACGGCTTCATTGTCCCCGGTTAAAATCTTAACGGTAATGCCGTCCCGGTTGAGGCTAGCCAGGGCATTTTTGGCGCTTTCCTTTGGCGGATCCAGGAAGGTCAAGAAGCCGATCACGATCAAGTCTCTTTCATCATCAACCGTGAATTTGCCGACTGGAGACGGGTCAACCTTGTAGGCCAAGACGATAACCCGCATCCCGTCACTATTCAAGTCGTCGATATCTTTAAAAATCTGCTTTTTTCTTTCTTCAGTCAAAGGCAGGATCTGGCCGCCGATTTCCACCTGGCTGGAGACGGCCAGCATTTCTTCAGCCGCCCCCTTGGTAACCAGGAGGTGCTCGCCGTGCTTTTGGTCAGAGTTGGCAACCACCACGCTCATCCGCCGGCGCTGGAAGTCAAAAGGAATTTCGTCGATCTTGTGGTAGTCCCGCTGGATTTCGCTGGTGTCCAGGTCGTCATCAGCCACGTCAATGACTGCCTGGTCGATCAGGTCCTTCATCCCGGTTTGGTAGTAAGAGTTCAGGTAGGCCATCTTCAAAACCCGGTCGGTTTCCCGCATTTCCAGGTTATAGTGCTTTTCCAGGATGACCTGGCCCTGGGTCAAGGTCCCGGTCTTGTCAGTGCAGAGGATGTCGGCTGAACCGAAGTTCTGGATGGAGTTCATCTTCTTGACGATGGTCTGGTGCTTGCTCATTTCCAGGCTGCCCCGGACCAGGTTGGTGGTCACGATGACTGGCAACATTTCCGGCGTCAGGCCCACCGCCGTAGCGATGGCGAAGATCAAAGCATCAGTCCAGTTGCCCTTAGTCAAGCCGTTGACCACGAGAACCAGAGGCGCGATGATGGCCGTCATGGTCAAGAGCAGCTTGGAGACGTTCTTGATCCCGGTGTCAAAAGTCGTCTCCTTCATTTCGGTGTCGGCGATCTGGGCTGCAATCTTGCCGAACACGGTGTGCTCGCCAGTGGCGAAGACCACCCCGCGGCCGGAGCCGGAGACAATAGTCGTGCCTTTAAAAAGGATGTTTGGGTAGTCCAGGTAGTTTTCCATCTTGTCCGGGGTTGGGACAAAGTTGGCATTCTTTTCCGTCGGCGTTGATTCCCCGTTCAAGGAACTGGCTGAGCAGAACAGGTCAGTGCTGGACAAAAGCTTCATGTCAGCTGGAACCATGTCCCCGGCTGAAACGTTGATGATGTCGCCGACCACCACGTCCTTGGTCGGGATTTCCTGGTCCTTGCCGTCCCGGCGCACGTTGGTCGTGACAGAAACCATCTTCAAAAGGGACCGGACGGCGTTGGAAGTGCGGACGTTCTGGATGAAGGACGTAATCCCGGAAACCAGGACCATGACCACCATGATGATAACGGTGCTGAGGTCCTTTTCCCCTTGCGGGGCGAAGATGTAGTTGGTGAACAAGGACATCGTCGCCAAAATGAGCAGGACCAGGGTAAACGGAGTCAGGAAAGCTTCGACCAGGAAGTGGAGCTTGCTGGCTTGGTTGCTGCTCGCGATCTCGTTGGTTCCGGTCTTTTCCCGGATATTGGCTGCTTCTTCAGTGCTGAGGCCGTTGCTGCTGGTATGCAATTGGGCCAAAGTCACGCTCCGCTTTTCCAGGGCAATTCTTGCAACCCGCTTTGCGTCATCGCTGGCAGCTTTGTTCATTGTCTTGTTGAGCATAATAGTTCTCCCCTCTATGACAACTTCGCAAACGAACCAAAAAATCCCCCTTACAAACCGTAAGGGGGACCTTGCAAAATAGGGCCACGCCATTAACTAATCGCTCAGCTTTAACACTACGTGACGTAAGCACATGCTAGCTACCTGGAAAGTGCCTTATTTCGACAATTTCTATTTAACCCGTTGGCATCTCTGGATGTTTCTGGGCGATAGCGTGTGTTCACGTAGGAGTCTCACCTAACAGTTCATTTGCTCTCTTTTTAACTTTACATAGAAGACTATACACGCTTAAAGCAGGCTTGTAAACCACCTATATGTAAAGTTAGCGTTTTTATTTAGTTTTTCTGTGAAAAAGCTTTATTTTCTAGCCTGCCGTCTTATCGTAAAGCGCAGGAAGATGATCACGGCCGCGATCAAGACCAGCAGGGCCAGCATGATCGGAATTCTGAGGTCAGCTGGCTTGATCACCCGGTTCACTTCCTCGCTGGACAGGTCAAGGGAGTCCTTTTTAAAGCCGAGGCTTTGGTCGATCAAGGTCACGGAAATCTTGAACAGCTCCTGCACCCCTTCATTGAAGGCGATCGGGTCATCAGCCGTGATTTTGGAAGCCGTGTGGCTGAGGATGTTGGCCCGGACCTGGGCGGTAAACTGGCTGTGCAGGTCGCTGCTGCTGTAAAGATAGGCCTTCTTAGTCCCGTCCTTTTGCACGTTGATCACAATATAGAGGGTTCTGCTTGCCTTGCTCAAGCCGGCCGGCTGGGTCTTTTTGGCATTTTGCAGGGTCTCGACGATCACGATCGGGTGCTGGTCAGACTTCTGGTACTTGGCATTCTTTTGGTCAACCATTTTCCAGGTATCGGAATTGATGATGCCGACATTGTCCTGGACGAAAAAGCTGCTGGCCCCGGTCACCAGGGGAAAAAGGCAGACTAAAGCCAGGAGCCAGGCCAGCCTAGTCGCTGCTGTCTTCAAGTTTGTGTGCCAGTTCTTCGACGAATTGGCGGTCAAGCTTAATTTGTTCATAAGGTACTCCACTATCACGCAGCAGCTGAATGGCCAAAGGACTGTCGTGATAATCATAATAATAGTTGATCTTGGTCACCCCGGCCTGCAGCAGGTGCTTGGTGCAGTTGTAGCATGGGAAGTGAGTCACGTAGATTTCCGTGTTGTCGGTTGAGACCCCGTTTTTCGCGCAGGAAATCAGACTGTTCATTTCAGAGTGAATCGTCCGCACGCAGTGGCCATCGACCAGCTGGTGGCCCACGTCATCGCAGTGGTCCTGGCCGGAAACTGACCCGTTGTAGCCAGTGCTGAGGATCCGCTTGTCCTTGACCAGGACGCTGCCGACCAGGGCCCGGTCACAGGTTGACCGCTGGGCGATCACCAGGGCCTGCATCATAAAGTACTGTTTCCAGGGAATTCGTTTGCGCGTCATATTAGCCTCGGTTCTTGAAGTAGTTGAAGCCGATCGCGTCACGGACTTCCTGCAAGGTTTGGTCAGCCACCTGGTTG
Source organism: Lactobacillus sp. HMSC08B12 (assembly GCF_001808415.1). Taxonomy (NCBI): domain Bacteria; kingdom Bacillati; phylum Bacillota; class Bacilli; order Lactobacillales; family Lactobacillaceae; genus Lactobacillus; species Lactobacillus sp. HMSC08B12. The sequence goes on from NZ_KV793191.1 coordinate 12,165, forward strand.
GCCTTTTGTGACCCTTGGTAGAGCATGTCGTAAACGGCATCCAGGTTTTCAGCGTACTTTTGCCGGCGTTCTCTGATTGGGGCCAGTTCAGCTTCCAGGACCTTGTTTAAGTAGCGCTTGATCTTGACGTCACCTAACCCGCCCTTTTGGTAGTCTTCCTTAAGTTGGGCAATAGTATCCTTATCCGGGTCAAAGACGTCCAGGTAAGTGAAGACGGTGTTGCCTTCAACCTGGCCTGGGTCCTCCACGTGGATGTGGTTAGGGTCGGTGTACATGGACATAACCTTCTTCTTGACCGTTTCCGCGTCATCAGACAGGTAGATGGCGTTGCCCAGGGACTTGGACATCTTGGCGTTGCCGTCCAGGCCTGGCAGGCGGCCCTGGCCCTTAGGCGGGAAGTAGCCCTTTGGTTCAACCAGGACGTCGACATTGTAGGTCCGGTTAAAGCTGCGGACGATTTCCCGGGTTTGTTCCAGCATTGGTTCCTGGTCATCGCCGACTGGGACTAAGGTCGCCTTGAAGGCAGTGATGTCAGCGGCTTGGGCAACCGGGTAGGTCAAGAAGCCGACTGGCAGGGAGTCACCGAAGCCCTTTTGCTTGATTTCCGTCTTAACAGTAGGGTTTCTTTCCAGCCGGGACAGGGTTACCAGGTCCATGTAGTCAGTGGTCAGTTCAAACAGGGCCGGGATTTGGGACTGGACAAAGATGGTTGACTTTTCCGGATCCAAGCCAACAGCCAGGTAGTCCAGGGCAACTTCGATCAGGGAGTTGCGGATCTTTTCCGGGTTGCGGGCATTGTCAGTCAATGCCTGGGTGTCAGCAATCATAATGTAAGAGTCATACTTGCCGGTGTTTTGGAGCATGACCCGGTTCTTCAAGGAGCCGATGTAGTGGCCGATGTGCAGCTTGCCGGTTGGCCGGTCGCCAGTCAAAATAATTTCTTTCGTCATTCTTCGCTTTCCTTTGCTAAATTCTTTGTTAAATTGTTTCTATCGGGCGTTATTATTATCATTTTAGCAAAAATAACAAATAGATTAAACCACTCCCGCCGGGCCGGAAGAATCTTTTTGAAAAAAAGTTGCCAAAAGGACTTGGCGAAAGTTTTTTTCCATGCTATACTTAAAATATCTTGCGGGTATAGTTCAATGGTAGAACGCTAGCTTCCCAAGCTAGAGATGAGGGTTCGATTCACTCTATCCGCTTTTTTTATACCATAAATTAACAAAGAAATAAGCGAGGCCAAACGGCCCCGCTTATTTTTTACTCTCTTCAGTTAAACGGCGATGGTCACAACCGTCAAGACCCCGTTTAAGGCTGCCAGGTAAAGAGGCAGCCAGATGGTCTGGGTGCTGAGGTAGCTCCAGGCGAAAAGCATGCCAAAGGCAAAGTTGAAGGCAAAGATTGCCGGAGTGAACTGGAAGGTCAAGATAGCGTAAAAGAGACCCGAGCAGATTATGCCGACGTAGGCCACGCCCTTTTTCTCAGTTCTGAACCAGTAGTTGAACAAGAAGCCGGTGCAGAGATACTCTTCCAGGATCGGCAGGACTACCCCATTGGCCAGCATCATGAACCAGTATAAGGAGCTGGTGGAATGAGAGGCATAGGCCAGCTGCAGACCCGAGGCAGGCATGCCTTTGTAGAGCTGCAGGTAGGAAATCCCGATCCGGCCGGCGGCAACCACGAAGCTTAAGAGCAAGGTGAAGTTGAAACTGCTCAGCCAGGGGACATTGAAGCGTGAATCGAAGAAGCGCTGTTCACGGTTGTAGCGGTAAATGTAAAAAAGCAGGCACATGGCCGCCAGAACCAGGAACAGGATCACGTTCCAGATGCTGATGGACGGGCTCTTGATCGCCAGGTTGTCGGCCAGGGCCGTGAAAACAAAAACTACAAAATAGACGAGGTAACGGACAAAGTTACCTTCGCGTGATCGTGGCGTATTCATCTTATTCCACTCACTCCTCCGTGAAACATTTGTAATTATCTTATTATACCAAAGAAATCGGGCCCTTTTTGGCCTTTGTATGAATATTTTTGGTTACTTTTGCCTTACAATGTTTCATGCTTTTTACCTGGAGGGATGAAAAAAGTGCCGCCAAAGCCGGAATATCTGGCTCAAGCAGCACTTTGCTTGTGATTGCATCTGAATTTATTACAAATGTCTCTGGATCTGCTAAAAAATTACCAACAATAATAGAACCACTTTGAAGCTCTTTATTTTTTTAAATTCTATTGACATATGTATGTTTTCTTTCTAAAATGTGTTTTACATTAATTTATCATGAGATTATTTTATCGTTTATTGGAATTACAATAAGTATAACTTTCAAAAAAGAGCAGTCTAACTTTAGAGGAAATAGAAAATGATTATTGCTGATAGTCTAAATATTGGTTATAAAGATAAAGTTGTTGTTCACGATTTATCTTTCTCCCTGGATAAAGGAATGTTTATCGCTTTAATCGGCGCTAATGGTGCTGGGAAATCTACCTTGATTAACAGCTTGATTGGCGTCATTCCACCAGTGTCGGGTCAGATTTCATGGAAATTGAAAACTGATCGGGTTAATCCTTTCAACGATGTTGGCTTCAGTCCCCAAAGCCAGCTGATTGATTGGTATACCAGTGTCTCTGACAATGTGTATCAAGGACCGCTTCTCGCTGGCTTTAAGCCTAAGGAAGCCCAAAAAACAACCAAGCAGGCCTTAAAACTCTTGGGTATTAGTGATTTAAGCGCTAAGCCAGTTGACCATATTTCTGGTGGCCAGCAGCAGCGAGTACAAATTGCCAGAGAAATTGCCCGTGAGCCGCAAGTTTACATACTAGATGAGCCAACAACCGGGCTCGATGTGGAAACTTCGGAAAAACTATTTACCTACTTAAAGCAAAAAGTTGATGCTGGAAGTATTGTATTAACTTCTTCACATGACTTAACTCTGCTGGAAAGCTACGCGAGTCACGTTCTTTTCTTAGACGATCATGAACAAAAATACTTTGGTTCGCTTACTGATTTTTTGGACAGTGGTACGAGCTTGCGAGAAAAATACCTTAACGAACGGAAGGCGATAGAAAAATGAATCCGAAACATTTTAGAAATATATCTTTGGGATTACGGTCGATCAGAATTGTTGCCAACAATGAGTGGCGGGCTTTCGTGCATAATAAAGGCTTGCTCTTATCAATGTTCATGCAGCCGCTTATTACTTACGGCTTGTTGGTCATGGCTTTGAATCAAAATTTAGCTTCCGTTCACTACGAATCACTAATTTTGCCCTACAAGCAGTACGCATTGACCGGTGTTTTGAGTTTCTTCATGACCACCCAGATGTCGCAAGCAATGTACCGGGCGACAGTTGATAAAGAATATGGTTTACTGGCTATTAAATTTACGAATGGTGTTCAACCATGGCACTACCTAACTGGAATGAGCTTCTTCCCAATTGCCGGTCTCTTATTTCAAAGCGCGGTATTGATTGTTCTTGGGCTTGCTACAGGTGGTGTGTACAATTTAGGGTTATTGTTACTATCTCTGCTTGTATTAATCATCTCACTTGAATTCTGGTCCACGTTGGGAATCGTTCTCAGCACACGGATTTCTTCTTACCAGCAACGAGACATTATCATGACCTTGATTTTCTCACCAGTTGCATATGCTGCGCCAACGCTTTATGTCTTCAGCAATAATTCTCCACTGATCATTAAAGTGTTGGCCTATATCAATCCTCTATCCTACCAATTAAAGGCGCTCAGAACTGTAGCCTTTGGCATATTTAACATTAACGATTTGTTAATTGCTCTAGCACTTACAATTATAATGATTATTTTTGCCCAGATAATTTTACGTAGAATGCCATTAAGTCTGGCTGAAAGATAGTATGCGTAAAATAGTTGAATATATTTTCTGTCGCGACTGTAAGAAAGTCTATTTTTACTTGCATGGAGGTCCCTTATTTACCCTTAGAAATTGGCAAGAAGACCCTTTCGCAACTATGCTCTACAATGAGCAACGGAATTTTATTTTGGTGAACTACCCCATTGTTTATGGCAACGGTGGAATTAGTGACTACCAATTTTTAAAAGAATATTTTTGGGAGTATAAAAGACAAAATCCAAATACAGAAATGGTTTTACTAGGAGAAAGCTACGGCGGATACCTAGCCAGTCTGTTTGCAGCCGAATATATATTCAGAAAAATTATAGCAATAAGCGCGTTCACCAGTATTGCTTATCAAGAGTTGTTTTCATCTGAGCGATCTTGGCTTAAGGACTATCTTTCAGAAAATGCGCTTGATTTTTACACTCTATGTCGGGACAATAAGGTAAATACTCGAACTATTTTTATAAACGGCTCTAGAGATTCAAGAGTTCCCTATCAGCAATTTTTAGCGCTACCATTCATGAAGAAATTCAAAGTTAATATACTACCTGGATTTACTCACAGAGAAAGCGGGACGAGGCTTGAATATGTTGTCTCGTTAATCAAACAAGAATTGTAAACTAAATAGATATACCCCCAAAATCATATTTTAATTTTGAGGGTATTATTTATGCCTAAATAAACCATAGATAACAGAAAAAAGTGCCGCCAAAGCCGGAATATCCAGCTCAAGCAGCACTTTGCTTTTTCTATTTTAGTCCATAATTGCGCAGCTCATGGCAAAGTAGACCAGGCCCAGGCAGGAACAGAAAATGACGACTGGCCAGACAGCTTTAGCGACGTTTTTTTGCCGGATGCCGCTGACAACCAGATAGATCACCAAGCCAAGCAAGGTTAAAAGGCCTAGAGCCACGATTAAGAGGTGGTGCCACAGCCAGAAAATCACACTGTTGCCGACAACAAGAAAAACTCGTTCCCAAAACGGAAGGCGTGAAGCTTGGTACATAGCGACTCCTCCTTAGAGATCAAATATCATACCTATTCTGCTTTAGTTGCGATAATTGTAGCACCAATCATGAGCAAAGCGTAGCGCTTTTTCACTTTTTGTTCAAAATAAATTAATAAGTGCTGTTGAAGAAGGAATACCAAGCTTCAGCAGCACTTATTTTAATATGATTAAGTTTTCAGTAGATTACTCCAGAACTACGCCATTAGCACCAACTGCAGAGTAGCGGGCCAAGTCCAGTTGCAAGCTGATAACGGCCTTTGGCAGTTCGTTTTCAGCGAAGTTGGACCGCAATTGAGTATCCAGGTTAGACGCGATTGAGCGGATTGATTCTGACTTTTCTACCTTCTTAACAGCTGCTTCAATCAGATTGCTCAAAGCAGCGTTTGCCTTGACTGCCGGGTCATTTGCGACAGTTTCCAATTGCTTCTTGAACGCTTCTTCTGCTTCGTTTTCTTTCTTGTTAAAAAACATCGCAAAAACCTGCTGCAAAAAACGTGTGCAAT
>NZ_KV793192.1:0-27417 GCF_001808415.1 Lactobacillus sp. HMSC08B12
AATTAATACTTTTTAACAGTCACAACCGTTTTGGTAAGTGTCAGTCACGCTGGTGTCATCCTTGTCACCGGTGTAAGAGAGCTTGTGGGTGACCGTGTAGTTGACGTAAGTCTTGCCGCTGCCGGCCAGGCTGGTAGACAGGACGCTGACGACTTCGTTGTAATTAGCGACTGAGTCAGAGTCGTCCCAGTTGTCGTGCAGCTTCTTGATGCTGAGGTAGCCGGTATTGCTGCTGCCGTTGACCCAGTCTTCGCTGTCATTGTCATCCCAAATGTCCTGGAGAAGGTCTTCAGCATCTTCGCTGTTGGCCTTGGTCTGGGTTGGCCTTGTAGTATTCCTGGAGAGGCTGCACGATTTGCTTATCCTTGGCATAGTATGCCTTGCCATAGCCGTAGCCGGCCAAAAGGACCAGCAAGACAGCCGCGGCGATCAAGATTTGCTTCTTCCACTTCCGGACCTGCTTGAGGTCGGCCCGCCTTTTGCCTGTTTTAGCTGGCTTAACGGGTTGAACTTGCTGAGTTGGCTGGCTTGATTGTGCCGGCTTAACTAACTTTGCCCCGCAATTGGCGCAGAAAGTAGCATTGGCCTGGTTTTTGGCGCCGCAGTTAGCGCAGTAGATCATTTTTACTTCCCCCTTTTTGATAAGAACTCTGTATGCTTAACTGGCAAAAAATGCTCTCAAGCCCAGTATTGCATAGGAAAATACAATTTTAGGCAAAAGAAAAGGAGCTCAAGAGCTCCTGAAATTCCATATTTGACTACGCCCGCTTCTTTCTGGCTTGGGTGAAGTAAACCAGCAGGTAAGCCGTTACCTCAATTACCGAAATGAAAAAGGTTACCGGCCAGTTGGTGATGTAGCCCAGGCACAGCCCGGCCCAGACCCCCAACAGGGCCAGGCCGACCGACCAGGCCAGCATGCTCGGAATCGACTTGCCCAAATAACGGGCCGTTGATGACGGCATGGTCAAAAGGACAAAGACCAGCATGGACCCGACCACCTGGGAGCCGATGGAAACCGCCATGGCCAAAGCCACCAGGAAGACCACCCCGACAAAGCCGGTATTGATGTGGTGGGCCGCTGCCCCGATATGGTCAAAGGAATCATAGTTTAGGGGCCGCTGGATGGCAAAAATGATCAATAAGACAACCACTGACAGGCCGACCAGCTGATAGACGCTGGATCTGGACACCCCGATAATGGATCCGAACAAAATGTTGGTCGCGTAGCTGCTGGCTGAGCTGGACAGGGACAAAAAGAGGATCCCCAGGCCGACGAAGAAGGCGGAAATCGCGGAAATCGACGACTCCTTCTGCTCAGTCTGCATGGACAATTCCCCGACCCCGATTGAACCCAGGAGGGCAAAAATCAGCATCCCCGTCAAAGGCTTCAGTCCCATCAAAATGGCAAAAGCCGCCCCGGCAAAGCCGATTTCCGACAGGGTGTGGGCCAGGAAACTGAAATTGCGGGCCACGACATAGACGCCCACCACCCCGCAGGTAATCGCGATAAAGGTGGCCGCCCAAAAAGCATTGCGCATGAATTCGTAGACAAACATCAGTTGAAACTCTCCTTAAAATCTTCCATCTTCCCCTGGCTGACCGTCCCGTCGCTTAAGTAAAGATAGTCCTTCATATAGCGCTTGGCCAAAGGAATGTCGTGGGTGACGAACAAGACCGTCATCTTGTGTTCATGGTTGAGGTGGGCGATCAGGCTCATCAATTCTTCCTTGGCTTTAGGGTCCAGGCTGGCCGTGGCTTCATCCAAAATGATGAAGTTCGGCTGGTCCAAGAGGGCCTGGGCCAGGTAGGCCCGCTGCTTCTGCCCGCCGGAAGCCTCCCCCATCCTGGTGTCCGCCAGGCCCTTCAAGTGGGTCTCCTGCAAAATATGGTTGACCTGGTCCTTAACCTTCTGGCTCTTCCAAAAAGGCGTGTTTAATTCGATAAAAGACTTGATCGACAAGGGATAGTCCGGGTCGATATTGCGGAACTGGGGCACATAGCCCACCTTTACGTCGTCAGCCAGCTCAAAATAGCCGTGACTGGGGCTCAGCATCCCTATCAGTATTCTGACCAGGGTGGTCTTCCCGGCCCCGTTAGGGCCCAAAAGAGCCGTCATGGACCCGGTCTCCAAGCTGAAATTGAGCTTTTTAAAAATCTCCTGGTCGTCGAACTTCATGCTCAAGTCCACGACCTGCAAAGCTTTACTCATTTACTTACCTCTAGTCTCAGTCTCTCTATATCTTCTTCAGCAAGTCCAGGACCTTGTCCTGGACTGCACTTTCATCGCTTGAGCCGATGATCCCGTTAGCCGCCCGCTTGGCTTCCGGCAAAGCCGTAGCTGTCGCGTAGCTCTGGCCCACGTATTGGAGCATGGCCACGTCGTTGCCCCCGTCGCCGAAGGCCACCATTTCGTCAGCCGGGATCCCGTAGCGCTTGCCCAAAAGCTTGAGGCCTACCGCCTTGTTCATGCCCAGCTTGCTGATGTCAACGGCTGAGTCGCTGCCGGCCACCATGTCCAGGCTCGGGAATTCCCGCTTGAGCTGCTGGGCAAAGGCTGATGATTCCCCTTCCCCGGTCGCCACAGTGAACTTGAAGATCCGGTCCTTGACGCTTTCGTAGTCGTCCACGGCTTTCAGTTCCTGGTAAAAAAGGTGGAGGTAGTTGTAAAACTCTTCCCCGTAGCTCTGCAAGGTGTAGGCGCTATTCACTCCGGCCAAGACAGTCGGGTGGTCCTGGCCGTACTTTTCCTTGATCTCGTGGATCGTGGCCAGTTCATCGCTGTTTAAGTCTACGATGTTGAGGATTTCCCGCCCCTTCAAGACATAGGCCCCGTTTTCAGCCACGAAGTAGAGCTGGCTGAGGTATTCTTTTGGAAAACGGGTAACCAGGTTTTCATACTGGTTGCCGCTAGCGATGACGAACTTGACCCCCTTTTCCCTGGCTAGGTCCATGATTTGCTTGAACTTGTCCAGGTCGTACTCCTTCTTGGAGTTGAGCCAAGTTCCGTCCATGTCAGTTGCAAGCAATTTAATCATTTTTTTCTTCCTTCCTAACTACTTTTTCGCTAAAAGATCTTTAACGTTATAGAATACCAAAATTTCGCCCTCCTTGCAAAATTACTGGCTCACGGGGGGCGGTGCGGGAGTTTGGATGTGGCTGCGGTAAAAATGGGGATAGTTTTGCGGGATTTGGATGTGGCTACGGTAAAAATGGGGATGGTTTTGCGGGAGTTTGGCTGTGGCTATGGTAAAAATGGGGACAGTTTTGCGGGATTTGGATGTGGCTACGGTAAAAACGGGGATGAGTTTGCGAGATTTGGCCCTGGCTGCGGTAAAAACGGGGATGGTTTTGCGGGATTTGGCTGTGGCTACGGTAAAAACGGGGATAGTTTTGCGGGATTTGGACGTGGCTGCGGTAAAAAAGGGGATGAGTTTGCGAAATTTGGCCATGGCTACGGTAAAAAGGGGGATAGTTCATCGCTTCGAGCCCCGTTTTTTACTGAACCACAGCCCTTTTTCGTTTTTCGAGCCCCGCTTTTTACTGAACCACGACCTTTTTTAATAATTTTAGCCCCGCTTTTTACTGAACCACGGCCTTTTTCAATAATTTTAACCCCGCTTTTTACTGAGCCACGGCCTTTTTCAATAATTTTAACCCCAGTTTTTACTGAACCACATGAACCTAAAAAAATAGAACACCTACTTCAAACAATCTCCGAAATTCTTTTCTAAAATTTTCTCAGCTTTCAGTTGCTCGGTTAGAGACAAATGCGAATTAGCAGAAATATTGGTTGAATATTTGTGCCATTCTCTTAAGGTCAACAGTTCCTCCGGCGAAAACTTATCAAAAGTGAAAGTTATCCCAACAATTTTATTCGCTTTGCCGCTCTTGACCACTTCGTAGCTCAAATTGCCAAAAAATGGTACCAGTTGAAGTACAGCAGGATTAATCTTATTCCTCATTACCTCATAATTCGAATAGCTATCCGGCACTGCCAGAATCTCCCGCAGCTGCTCAAAGGACACCTGGTAGCAGCCAGCTGCTGAAACTTGCAGTAGCTTGCGGAACAAAGTCTTGGCGTTGTTCAGGCTGATTCGGCGCAGCAATTGATAATTCCAGCAGGTGAAGTCCTTCGTGCAGCCGTTAAACAGGAATGAGTATTTCTTGCTAACGCTGACCGTCAATTTCTTATCTTCATACTTAGCCTTTTGAAAAAGCTTGCTCTGTTGCATGAACTCAGCCAATTCGCTTAACTGCTGATCCAGCCGCAAAAAATCACGCCCGCCATAGCCAGCCCCAGTCCGCAACTCACTTCGGGTCAGCTGGAGCATGCCGCACCCGAAACCATAAAGCCGGCCCACGATCAGCCACAACATATTCTGCTGCTTTCCGGTCAAGCCTGTGAGCGGATAATCATTTAACCGCCCATGATACGTCACGTTCTGCGCAAGCGGAATTCCAAGCCTGACAGCCTGGCTGATCTGTCTGGCTTTATCCAGATGCGCCTGCGTCAACTTAAAACGGACATTGGCTGGATAGGTCCGCCGATCAGGCAGGCGCTGGCTTTGAATCGCCTGCTCAATTGCCCGGATCTGCTGCTGATTCAGCAAGGCGAACCCGTCATTGCTCAAAAACAGGTTTAAGACCGACAGCTTGACCACCTGCGAACCAGCCCGCTGCAGATCCTCCTGGTTCTTCAGCTTGAAGTCATCATTCCCCAGCCGGTTGATCACCACCACAATCGTCTTAATAAAATTGGGACTGATCCCCATTGGCTGCAGGACTTGCGTCAACGCCTCCTTGTGGTAGCTAATCTGATCATAAATGCCCCGGCCCAGCCGGTTAAAGTCGAAAAGCTTCCCCGCAATTTTGCGCACCTTGACTTCAATACAATAAATGCCGGTACTGGTAATCACCAAATTATCAATTTGGTTGTCGCCAACTGGCCGATTTCTATCATATTTGCAGGGCAGAATCACATTATGAAAAACTGCCGCCGCGACGGACTTGACCGCTTGATCGACTAGCCACTCACCCGCCGCGCCTGCTAATAGATTTTCCGCATTCACCAACTGTTCCTGCGTCAAAGTCGCTGCCTGGGCCACCCCCAGCTGGTTATAGCTGACCAGCAAGCCGTTCAGCTCGCGCACCCCAGCCAAATTCTGATCAGAAAGCTGCCGGGTGTGGTCATAGTCCGGATTGATTAGCTGCTCAGCTGCCTGGGCCGATTGCACGACGGCGTCATTTTCAACTCCTTCACTGGCCAGGTACCAATTTGTCCATATTCGTTCCATAAGATTGCTCCTTTGCTTAGTCTCTCTACTGACTATTACACGAAAGAAGCGATTTTTACCTAAAAGAAAAAAGAACTCGGAAAAAATCCGAATTCTTTTATTTGAGAAAATTAGTTCTTTTGGTCAATTGGTTTCTTCCAGAAGCCCATCATCAAAGCAGCCACGATTGAGCCGACAGCTACGGCGCCCAGGTAGCCCAGCCAGTTGCTGGACAAAGCAATAACCCAGAAACCACCGTGAGGTGCTGGCACGCCGACGTGCCACAGACCTACCAGGGCCCCGCCGACAGCACTGCCGACGATTGATGAAACGATAACGTGCAGCGGGTCAGCACTGGCAAATGGAATAGCCCCTTCAGTGATGAAGGAGAAGCCCAGGATCCAGTTGGAAACACCGGCCCGGCGTTCATCTTCAGTAAACTTGTTCTTGAAGAAAGTAGTCGCGATAGCAGTCGCGAATGGTGCTACCATACCACCAACCATAACGGCAGCCATCAAGATAGCTGAGGTCTTGGAAGTCGGGTCGTTGGCGAAGGCACCTGAAGCGAAGACGTAAGCGGCCTTGTTGAAAGGACCACCCATGTCGATACTCATCATGCCGGCCAGGATCGTGGTCAAGAGAACCAGGTTGCCAGTGCCCATGCCGTTCAAGAAGTTGGTGATAACCCCGTTCAAGGCACCGAAGACCGGGTTGATGATGTAGTACATGATCAAGGCTACGAAGAGCAGACCAAAGATTGGGTAGAGCAACATTGGCTTCATACCTTCAACGTTCTTCGGCAGCTTAGCGAAGAGCTTCTTGAGGCCCAAGATCAGGTAACCGGCGATGAAACCGATGGCAATCCCGCCCAGGAAGCCGGCTGGTGAAGCAGCCTTGGCGTTGGCGTTAACAGCGTAAGAGCCACCCAAGGAAGAGTTGGCGATTGAGGCCATGAAACCACCGACGAAACCTGGCATCAAGGCTGGCAGGTCACCGATTGATTCAGCGATGTAGCCGGCCAGAACCGGAACCATGAAGGCGAAGGCCAGGTTACCAGCACTGTTCAAGAAGATGAAGGCCGGGCTCTTGGCGCCACCCATGTATTGTTCAACCAGGAAGGAGATGGCCATCAAGATACCGCCACCGATAACGAACGGAAGCATGTGGGAAATACCGCTCATCAAGTGCCGGTAGATGGTTGACCATACGCTGCCGTCGCTTGCAGCTGAGCTTTCACTGGCTTCACCAGCTTCTGCATGGTAAACGCTGCCCTTGCCGGACAGGATCTCGTCAATCAGTTGGTCTGGCTTGTTGATCCCGTCAACAACCGGGTGCTTGACCAGTTGCTTGCCGTCAAAGCGGGCCATCTTGACCTGCTTGTCGGAAGCGATGATAACACCCTTAGCCCGCTTGATTTCGTCAGCAGTCAGTTCGTGCTTAACGCCTTCTGAACCGTTGGTTTCAATCCGGACTTCAACGCCGCGCTTTTCACCGGCCTTGATCAGGGCTTCTTCAGCCATGTAAGTGTGGGCGATCCCGTTGATGCAGGCAGTAACGCCGACGATCAATGGCTTTTCGTCACTAGCTGCCTTAGCTTCCGCTTCCTTCTTAGCGGCCAGCTTGGCTTCGCGTTCAGCGTCTTCCTTGTCCTTGTCAGCTTCTGCCTGGCTGAAGAGGTCGATAACTTCGTCAGCCGTCTTAGCTGCCTTCAGCTTTTCAACCAGGTCAGGGTTGATCAAGAGGCTGCTCAGCTTAGCCAGGGCTTGCAAGTGGGTGTTGTCCGCACCGGCTGGGGCAGTGATCATGAAGAAGAGGTGGACTGGCTGCTGGTCTAATGAGTCGTAGTCCACGCCCTTTTCACTCTTGGCAAAAAGCACCCGGGCCTTGTTAATGTATTCGTTTCTGGCGTGAGGCATGGCAATCCCGCCGCCGATCCCGGTAGTGGATTCCTTTTCCCGGGCCCAGATAGATTCAACGAACTTTTCCTTGTTGTTGACGATACCCGTAGCTACTTCCAAGTCGGCCATTTCGTTGATGGCCTCATCCTTGGTGGTAGCCTGCAAATCCATAATCATGGACTCTGGGTTCAAAATATCTTTAATCCGCATCTCGTTTTCCTCAGTTACTAAAAAATACTCTGTTACTTCTTATTCCCTTTATTCAACGACGTCAATCTTGATTTGCGGCAATACGGCGTCGATTTGACTCTTGATCGCGATGTCTTCAGTGAAAGCCGTTGCCCCGCCGCAGGCGCTGCCGACCCGGAGGCCTTCAGCCGCGTCGTGCTTTTCAAACCAGGTGCCGACGAAACCGGCAATCATGGAGTCCCCGGCGCCAACTGAGTTGACCGCCGTGCCCGTGGCCGCGTTGGCGTGGTAGACGTGGTCAGCAGTTACCAGGTAAGCACCTTCGCCAGCCATGGAGATCATGACGTTTTGCGCACCCAGCTTCTGCAGCTTCTTGGCTGCTTCCAGCATGTCGGCAGTTGATGAGAAGCTGGTGTCAAAGAGGTCAGCCAGTTCGTGGTGGTTTGGCTTGATAACCAATGGATTGAACTTCAAAGTACGCAGCAGGGCTTCGCCAGTCGTGTCAACGACGAATTCCGCCCCCTTTTCCCGGATCAGCGGCAAAAGGCTTTCGTAGAAGTCAGTTGGCAGGCTTGGAGCCAGGCTGCCGCTCAAAACAACGACATCACCTGCTTCCAGGTCGTCCAGGCGGGACTTGAAGGCTGCGACTTCCTGGTCGGTAATGTCCGGGCCAGCCGCGTTGATTTCAGTTTCTTCCTGGGCGTGGATCTTAACGTTCACCCGGGTGTCGTCGCTGATTCTTACGAAGTCGCTGCTGATCTTCTTGACGTTCAATTGGCGGATCAATTCTTCGCCGGTAAAGCCGCCGACAAAGCCCCAGGCAGTGTTGTCCACGCCTAATTGGTTAAGAATCTGGGAAACGTTGATCCCCTTGCCCCCAGCTAAGAACTGGGTGTCGCTTGACCGGTTGGTCTCCCCGTCCTTGACTTCTGGCAGTTGCAGAACGTAGTCCAAAGCTGGGTTGACAGTCACGGTGTAAATCATTATTTAGCCTCCTCAAGTTGAATATTTACTGGCAATTTCTCCCGGTCGCCAGCCTCCAGGCGGCTGATGATGGTCACCTGGTCGGTCTTGGCGAATTCGGCAAAAGTTACCGCGTTAAATTTGCTGCGGTCGATTAAAACGAAAGCCTGCTGGCTTTGCTGGATAGCCGTCCTTTTCACGGCAGCTTCCTCAGTGTCCGGCGTGGTTAAAAAGCCGGCCGGGCTCAGGGCGTTGGCCCCAATGAAAGCCGCGTTGAAGTTCAGCTCCTGCAGGCGGGAGACAGTGGCCGCGCCAATGGCCGCGTGGGTCTGCCGCTTGACATGGCCGCCTAAAAGGCAGCAGTCAATTCCAGCGTCAGTCAAGGCCAGGGCCGTTTCCAGCCCGTTGGTCACCACGTGCAGGCCGCTGATCTCTTTTAAAAAGGGAACCATTTCATAAATGGTCGTCCCCGCGTCTAAAAAGAGATAGTCGTGCGGGTGGACCTTCCTGGCGGCCAGGCGGGCAATAGCCAGCTTGTCATCCTTGTTCAGATTGAAGCGGATCTGCTGGGCCACATCCTGGCCAAAAGTCTGCAGGCTCTGCGCTCCGCCGTGGACCCGTTTAAGCAGGCCCCGGTCTTCCATTTCACTCAGATCGCGTCTGATCGTCGACTCGGATGTCGAGGTCAAGCGGCAAAGTTCCGTTACGCGGCAAATCTGATGTTCGTCTACATAATGGGCAATCATTTGTTGCCGCTCTTCCGTCAGCATCTTTATCTTACCTCGTTATCTATTGTGAAGGCTTTCTCAGTCAAAAGCAATCATTTTCCATCAAAAATGAGCGATTTTCCTAAAAAATTGACTTTTTTTGACCAAAACATACTTAAAATTAGCCAGGCAAGCAAAAAAGACCAGGAAACCCTGCTCTTTTATTTAGTCATATAGATATTTCTGGCAGGCCTGGCGGGGATCTTGCCCGTTCCTGATCGCCAGAGCCAGTTCGATCGACACGTCAGCGATGATCGACTGGGGGTCGATAACCTGGTAGGGGTGGTCCGGCGCCTGCTCCTGGGCTAAGGAAAGTTCCGTGCAGCCCAGCAGGATCACGTCGCAGCCATATTCGTCGTGCATCTTGCGGAGGATCTCATGGTAGAGCTCCTTGTCGACGATCCCCTTCTCCTTGATGTCCCGGTAGATCAATTCCGTCACCATCGGCTGGATCTCGGGACCGCCGAATTCGACTTCCCGTCCCACCCGGTGGATCTCGTCTTCATAAAGGTGGTCGTAAATTGACCCTTCAGTCGCGATCAAGCCGATCTTGGGACTGTTTGGGAACTGGTCGACATATTGGTGCACGGCAATCCGCATCATGTGCAGGAAGGGAATGTCGGTCAAGGCCGCCAGGTCGTCATAAAAGTAGTGGGCCGTGTTGCAGGGCATGACCATGAAGTCCGGCCCCAGCTTGGCCTGGCCTAAAACATCTTCTTTAAGCGCATTGAAAAAATTCGGCTGGCTGTGGTCCTTGATGTAGGCCGTCCGGTCTGGCACCTGGGCATCATTGACCAGGATGTAGTTCAAGTAGTCCTGGTCCTTGCTGATCTTGACCCGGTGGTTGATCAAGCGGACATAGCTTTCGGTCGCAATGGTCCCCATCCCGCCAATAATGCTAAAGAAATGCTTCACTAAATATCAATCCTTACTTTTCTAATTCCTGGACCACCTGCCGGGCGATAACAATATCGCCGGCATATGGGGTGTCTACCCCGCGGATCTTCTGGAAGGCGTCAGCCCCCTTGCCGCAGAGCAGGACCACGTCGTTCGGGCCAGCTTCGGAAATGGCTTCCTTGATGGCCTTCTCCCGGTCCAGTTCGATAACCGTTTCACACTTGGAGTGGTCGATCCCGGCATCGATTTCCTCGCAGATGTCCTGGGCATTTTCAAAGCCAGGGTCGTCCGTGGTCAGGTAGGCCTTGTCAGCTTCCGCCGTCAAGCTTTCACTGAAGCCCGGCCGGCGGGAAATTCCCTTGTCCCCAGGCGCGCCGACCACGACGATAACCCGGGGGTTGGTGAATTCCCGGCGCATGAACCGCATCAAGGCCAGCATGGAGGCCTTGTTGTGGGCATAGTCTACCACAATCAAGCCGTGCTTTTGGGTCGTGACGGTTTCCATCCGGCCTGGGATGGTCACGTGCCGGATCCCCTTGGCGCAGTCTTCATAGCTCATCCCGGCCAGGCCAGCCCCGATGATGGCGCCGGTAGCGTTGGTTTCGTTGAAGTCGCCGATCATCTGCAGAGTGTATTCACCAGAGATTGGCAGCTTGTGGGCCTTGCTTGAAGCCGTAGTCAAGGTGAACTTGGTTTCAGCCAGGTCAGTTTCCACGGACTTGTAGCGGAAGTCGATCGGCTTCTTCAGATCCGGATTTTCAAAGCCGTCCCGGGCAAACAGGTAGATGCTGTCCGGGTTGGTCGTGGTCGTTGCTGCCGCGTAAACATCAGCGAAACGGTCGGTTTCCGCGTTGATGATGCACTTGCGGGAGTTAACCAAAAGCTGCAGCTTGCAGTGGAGGTAGTCCTCAAAGTTCGGGTGCTCGTTGACCCCGATGTGGTCCGGGGTGATGTTCAGGAAGAAGCCCAGGTCGTAGGTCAGGCCAAAGACCCGGTTCTTCTTGTAGGCTTGGGATGACACTTCCATAACCATGTGGGTCATGCCGTTGTCAACTGCCCGCCGCATGTCTCTGAACAAGTCCAGTGATTCCGGCGTGGTCAGGCTGGACTTGAAGGTGTCTTCCGGAGCCGGCCCGAGGATGTTGTCGACTGAGGACAAAAGAGCAGTCCGGCCACCGTTGAGCTGGTCCAGCATCCCCTTTAAGAAGTAGGCGGAAGTGGTCTTGCCCTTGGTCCCGGTAAAGCCAACCAGGAAGAGGTCGTCTTGCGGGAAGCGGTAGAAGGCAGCTGACAAAAGGGCCATCGCCTTGGACACGTTGCGGACGATCAAGGCGTGCATCCCCGTGCCTTCCGGGTATGGCTGCTCAGCCACGTAGGCAATTGCCCCGTTTTCCTTGGCCATGGTCAGGTAGGTTGGCCGGAAGCCCGCCCCCTTGCAGAAGAAGAGGCTGTTGTTCTGGACATCGCGTGAGTCATAAGAAACAGCCTCCATTCTGGTCTGGACAGTGTCCTGGACGGCACTAGACTTGAGCAGGTGGTGTTCTTTTAAGATTAAAATACAAGTGTTTAATGAGATGTTCATTTTTACTCCTCACTGTCAATTAAGTTTCAGTTCAAATTATACCACAGGTCTAAGATTTGCCTGGGGATCCCGGGGCAAGAGAATGATGAAACTGGTCCAATCCTTGTTTGATTCACAGCGGATCGTCCCCCCGTGCAGCTCGACGCCCCCCTGGACGATGGACAGGCCTAAGCCCGTGCCCCCAGTCTTGGTATTGCGCGAGCTTTCCACCCGGTAGAAGCGGTCAAAAATCTTCTTCAATTTGTCCTTGGGAATCGGTTCCCCGTTATTCTCAACCCGCAGCTCAACCTGCTCGTGGTTGATCAGGTTGGCCACCAGGTTGATCCGGCTGGCCCCAGCCGCGTACTTTAAGGCATTGGAGATCAAGTTGTTGTAGACCCGGATCAGCTTTTCCACGTCGGCGTTGACGATTAAGTCATCCGGCCGGGCCTTGACGCTAAAGGCAATGCCCTTCTTCTCCGCTTCCAGCTCAAAGCCGGCCGCCACCTGCTCCATCATGCCCTTGATATTGATCGGGGTCACGTTCAGCTTGGTCTTGGTCGACTTCAAGGTGGTGTACTCGAAAAGGTCATTGGCCAGGGACTTCATCTGCTCAGCCTTGTCATAGGCGATATTGATGTACTTGAGCATGTCCTCCTGGCTGGTCACGGCCCCGTTCTTCAGCAGGCCCAGG
Source organism: Lactobacillus sp. HMSC08B12 (assembly GCF_001808415.1). Taxonomy (NCBI): domain Bacteria; kingdom Bacillati; phylum Bacillota; class Bacilli; order Lactobacillales; family Lactobacillaceae; genus Lactobacillus; species Lactobacillus sp. HMSC08B12. Next base: position 12,243 of record NZ_KV793192.1, read on the forward strand.
TAGCCGATGATGCTGGTCAAAGGGGTCCGGATATCGTGGGAAACATTGGTGATCAGTTCGTCTTTCGACTGCTCGATCGCCTTTTCTTCATTGATCGCCCCCACGGTTGAGTCGACCAGGGAGTTGATCGAATCGATCACCTTCTGCATGTCGTTGTTGACGCTGAAGGAAATCCGGTGGTCAAAGTGGCCGTTAGCAATATAGTGCAATTCGGAAATGATGTGCCGCAGCTGCATTTGGTGGTAGCGGCGGATTAAGCGCCAGTACAAGACGATGACGTCAGCGATCCCCATCAAAATGATCCCGATTCTTTCCCAGGACCAGATATGGTAGCCCGGTCCGATCGTCATGGTTTTTTTCAAAAAATAAATGCCGTTGACCAGGCTCTTGTCCTGCAGGACCGCCAAATGGTAGAGGATGATGACGGACATGTTCAAGAGCAGCATGATGATGACCGTCACCACGCCTTCGGCAAAAAGCTCGCTCTTCTCAGCCGCGGTCAGCTTGACCCGGGGCCGCTTGCCCTGGACGACTTGTTTTTCTTTGTCTTGCTTAGGCTTCAACCTTGTAACCTACACCCCACACAGTCTTGATGACTTCTTCGCCGTCGGTGGCCTTCTGGATCTTGTCCCGCAAGTGGGAAACGTGAACCATGACCGTCTTGGCGCTGACAATGGACTCTTGCTGCCAAACCCGCTCGAAGATCTCATCAGCTGAGAAGACCCGGTTGGGGTGGCTAGCCAAAAGGTAAAGAATGCCGAATTCCAGGGCTGTCAGTTGGATTTCCTTGCCTTCAACCGTCTTGACCTCATGGGAGTCCTTGTTGATGATCAAAGGCCCGACTTCCAAAACGTCAGGCTGCTCTTCCTTGACCTGCTTCCGGCTGCGGCGCAAAAGGGACCGAACCCGGGCCATGACTTCCAGGGGGTTGAAAGGCTTGGAAACGTAGTCGTCGGCCCCGGTGATCAAGCCCTGGATCTTATCCATGTCGCCGGTCTTGGCGCTGACGATGATGATCGGAATGTCAGAATCCTTGCGAACTTCCTTGACCACATCGATGCCTGACAGGTTCGGCATCATCACGTCCAGAATCATCAAGGCGATATCTGGCGTGGTTGAGAGCTTGGTCAAAGCTTCCTTGCCATTGTAGGCGGCAATCGGCTCATAGCCTTCGTTCTTCAAATAAATGCTTAAGAGTTCCACGATTTCGTGGTCATCATCGACAACGAGAATTTTCATTTGCAAAACCTCTTCTATTCCAAACTTATCTATCCTGTATTGTACCTTTTATTTTAACCAATATACCAAAAAGAGCGTACTTTGACGTACGCTCTGACTTGGATTTTAGCAAAACATAAGATTCGCTCTTATTGGATTTCTTTTTTGCCGGTGTAGAGCTCGTAGTAGTAGCCCTGCTTGGCCAGAAGCTGGTCGTGGTTGCCGGCTTCCAGGATCCGGCCGTGGTCCAGGACTATGATCAAGTCGGAGTTGACGATGGTGGACAGACGGTGGGCAATGACGAAGCTGGTCCGGCCAGCCAAAAGGTTGTCCATCCCGGCTTGCACCAGGCGCTCAGTCCGGGTGTCGATGGAACTGGTGGCTTCGTCCAGGATCATGACCGGCTTGTCAGCGATCATGGCCCGGGCAATGGAGAGCAGCTGCAGCTGCCCCTGGGAGAGGTCGCTGCCGCCCCCGTCGATCACCGTTTCATAGCCATCATCCAGGTCATGGATGAACTCATCGGCCCGGGCCAGGCGGGCTGCCTGGTAGACGTCGTCATCTGAAGCGTCAGGCCGGCCGAAGCGGATGTTTTCCATGATGTTGCCGGTAAACATGTGAGTTTCCTGCAAGACGATGGAGACAGACTTGCGGAGGTCATCCTTCTTGATGTCCTTGATATCGATCCCGTCGTAAGTGATCGTTCCGGAATTAATTTCATAGAAGCGGTTGATCATGCTGGAAATGGTAGTCTTCCCGGCCCCCGTTTCCCCGACCAGGGCCACCTTCATGCCAGGCTTGGCTTCAAGGGAAATGTCGTGCAGGATCTGCTTGCCTGGTACATAGCCGAAGCTGACGTGGTCAAAAACGATGTGACCCTTGACTGGCACGTACTTAAAGCCGTTTTCGGTCGGCAGCTTCCACTGCCAGGCATTCTTGACGCCCGGCTTTTCTTCGATAGTTACCTGGCCGTCGTCGACTTCAACTTTTTCATCCAGGACCTGGAAAATCCGCCGGGCCCCGGCAATAGCCAGAACGATGGCGTTCAGCTGCTGGGAAATCTGGGCGATCGGCATGATGAAGGCCTTGGACAGCTGCATGAAGGAAGCCAGAGCCCCCAAGGTCAGCGGAATGTTGCCGGCTAAGATTGCCGCCCCGCCGATCAAGGCGATCAAGACATAGAGCAGGTTGCCGATATTGCCCATGATTGGGAACAAGATGGTGGCATAGGTGTTGGCCTTGCTTGAGGCAATCCGCAGCTGGTCATTGTAGCGGTCAAAGTCGGCCTTGGCTTCCGGTTCATGGGAGAAGACCTTGATGACCTTCAAGCCGTTAAGCATTTCTTCGTTGTAGCCGTTGACCGTCCCCACAGTCTTCTGCTGCTGGTCAAAGTAGTAGCTGGACTTGCCGGTCAAGTAGCGGACAACGCCTAAGGACAGGAGAACCACTACCAGGGAAACCAGGGTCAATTGCCAGCTGAGGTAGAACATCCCCGCCAAAACGAAGACTACTGAAAAGACAGAGTTAGCGAACATCGGCAGGGCCTGGGAGATCATCTGCATCAAGGTGTCGATGTCGTTAGTGTAGCGGGACATGATGTCGCCGTATTCGTTCTGGTCAAAAAAGGCGATCGGCAGCCGCTGCATGTGGGTAAACATTTCATTTCTGATTTGCTTTTGCACCTGCTGGGACAAGACCATCATCAGCAAGGTGAAAAGGTAGTTGGCGACCAGACCGATGGCGTAAACGCCGGCCATGAGCAAAACAGCGTGAGCCAAGGGGCCAAAGTCCGGGCTCTTTTGCTTGAGCATGGGCGTGATGTAGCGGTCGATAACCTGTTCAATGAACAAGGAGCCGACAACGGAAGCCGCCGCGCTGATGATCACGGAGACCAGGGAAACGATCAAAGCCGCCGGGCTAACCCGGTAGACGTATTTCAGCAGGCGGGTCAAGGTCTGCATTTGTGATGGTTGCTGAGCTTGTTTTTTAGTCATCGATTATCACCTACTTGCTGTTTTCTTCTTGGAACTTGGCGATGGATGAGTACAAGTCGTTGCGCTTGATCAATTCATCGTGGGTTCCGACGTCTTCGATCTTCCCGTGGTTCATGACCACGATCCGGTCGGCATCCTTGATGGAGACGATCCGCTGGGAAATGATGATCTTGGTCGTTTCCGGCAGGTCCCGCTTCAAGGCTTCCCGGATTTCCCGTTCAGTCTTGGTGTCGACGGCACTGGTGGAGTCGTCCAGGATCAGGATCTTCGGCTTCTTCAACAGGGCCCGAGCGATCGTGATCCGCTGCTTTTGCCCCCCGGAAACATTGTTGCCGCCTTGTTCGACCATGGTGTCATAGCCGTCCGGCATTTCCCGGATAAAGCCGTCAGCCTGGGCAATCTTGGCTGCCCAGACGATTTCTTCGTCGCTGGCCTTTTCATTCCCCCACTTGAGGTTGTCCTTGATAGTGCCGGTGAAGAGGACGTTCTTTTGCAAAACGACCGCCACGTTGTCGCGCAGGGTCTTAAGGTCGTAAGAGCGCACGTTGTGGCCGCCGACTCTGACTGCCCCGCCGGTCACGTCGTAAAGGCGAGGAATCATGGAAATCAAGGTTGACTTGGAAGACCCGGTTTCCCCGATAATCCCCAAAGTTTCCCCGGACTTGATCCGCAGGTCAATGTCCTTTAAGGCATAGTGGGCATCTTCCTTGTTGTACTTGAAGTCAACGTGGTCAAAAACGACTTCCCCGTTGGTCACGCTGGTCAAAGGTGACTTGGCCGGGTTGACAATAGTTGGCTTGGCCGTCAAGACGTCAGCCACCCGGCGCCCGCTTGACTGAGCCATCATCAGCTGGGTGAAGATCATGGACAGGATCATCAAGGACATCAAGATGGACATGGTGTAAGAGAACATGGAAACCAGCTGGCCGGTTGCCAGTTGATGGCCCACGATCAGTTTTGCCCCAAACCAGGACAGGGCCAGCATGACAGCGTCGATCATCATGGTCATGACCGGTCCGTTGAAGGCCATGATGAACATGGCCCGTCTGAAGAGCTTGTAGATCTTGCTGGTGGACTTTTTAAAGTTCTCGATCTGCTCTTCTTCATGGACATAGGTCTTGACTTCCCGGATCCCGCGGATGTTTTCCCGGACCTTCCGGTTCAGTTCGTCATAGGCCCGGAAGATTCTCGGGAAGTATGGCCGGGCATTCTTAATGATCAAGATCATGGCCAGAGCCAAAACCGGAACAGCCACGAGGAAGATCAGTGTCAGTCTCCAGCTGATTGAAACTGCCATGAACAGGGAAATGATCATCATGAACGGGGCCCGGACGGCCATTCTGATGCTCATCTGGTAGGCCTGCTGGATGTTGTTGGCGTCGGTCGTCAGCCGGGTCACCAGACTGGCGCTGGAGAACTTGTCAATGTTTTCAAATGAAAAGTCCTGTATGTGGTAGAACATGTCCTGGCGGAGGTTGGCGGTAAAGCCGGCTGCCGCGTGGGCTGAGAAGTAGCTGGCACTGGCCCCCAGGACCAGGGAGACCAGAGTCAGCAGGATGGTGAACAGACCCATCTTGCGCACGTAGTCCATGTCCCCCTTGTTGATCCCGTTGTCAATCAAGAGCCCCATGATATATGGGATATACATTTCAATGAAGACCTCGACGACCACGCACAAAGGAGACAAGAGCGTCTCTTTTTTGTACTGGCGGACGGACTTCAATAAAGTTTTAAGCATTAATGACCTCCCTCTTTACTGCTCATCGCTTTTTATAAAAAAATCGTCAAACAAAAACAAATAGATGCTGAGCATCTATTTGTTTTTTTATACTTATCAGCTTATTTTACACCCATTAGGATTAAAAAGCACGCTATTGATTTACTTTTTCTTCATGGTCAGCTTGTCCGGGCTGAGAGAAGTCCCTTCAATCCCGTAGTGACGGCGAACCAGCCAGCGAATCCCGTAAGCGGCTGCGGCCACCAGGATGTCAGCCCAGCCTGGCAGAACCGGGTTGATGACGGACAGGGCCGGAATTGAGAGGACAAAGACGATCAGCATGATGATCAAAAGTGACCCCAGAAGGCCCCAGATCACCTTGCCCCAGGCCGGCTTGCCGGTCTTCGGGTTAGGCTGCATCCAGGTGTTGTATTTGGTGAAGTACCAGCCCATGGCCAGACCCATCACGATCAAGGTCAGGATCCCGGAGCCGGAGGAAGTGGACTTGCTGTTGTCCGTGAACAATTGCAAGACCCCAAACAGAACCGTCAGCATGGCCGTGTAGAAGAGGGCCCCGTCCAGGGCTACCAGCTTGTCCGGCACCCTTTCCGGCTTAACAACCGGGTGCAGGATCTGGCTGGCCTTCAGCTTAGGCGCGGCGCCAAACAAAACGTTGGCCGGCTGCCCCTTGATCTGGGCGTCGTAGATTTCCGGCAAAAGGCCGTCGATCTGGGCGTCAGCGTCGCCTTCGCTCATGCCGCCGGCAACCAGTTCCTTCTTCAAGCGGTAGATGTAGTCCTTGTTCTTGTTGGACAATTTCCCCCGGAGTTCTTCCGGGTTCTCCTGCTTGATGCTTTCCGTCTTGGCTTCTGCCTGCCCCTGCTTTTGCAGCTCGGCTTGAGAAGCGTTCTTAACTTGCTTTTCTTCGCTCACTTCTGTCTCCTGCCTTATACGTTAAATCTAAATTCGATGATGTCGCCGTCCTGGACTTCGTATTCCTTGCCTTCCAGGCGGACTCTGCCGGCTTCCTTGATCTTCTGCATGCTTTCGTACTTGTCCAGGTCTTCGAAGGAAACGACTTCGGCCCGGATGAAGCCCCGTTCAAAGTCGGAGTGGATGACCCCGGCGACTTGCGGCGCCTTCATGCCCTGGTGGAAGGTCCAGGCCCGGGTTTCCTTGCCCCCGGCCGTAAAGAAGGTTCTGAGGCCCAGCAGGTGGTAGGCAGCCCGGATCAAGCGGTCCAAACCGGATTCTTCAACCCCTTCAGCCGCCAGCATTTCTGCCTTTTCTTCATCGTCCAGGCCGGCAATTTCTTCTTCGATAGCCGCGGAGATGCCCAGGCAGCCAGCCCCTTCCTTGTCGGCGTGGGCCTTGACGATTTGGTAGTACTTGTCGCTTTCCGGATCAGCCATGGATTCTTCCGCGATGTTGGCCACGTAGATGACCGGCTTGGAAGTCAGGAGGAAGAGGCCCTTGACGATCTTGGCTTCGTCATCAGTGAACTTGATGGACCGGACCGGGTCGCCGGCTTCCAGAACTGGCTTGATCTTTTGCAGGACATTGTATTCAGCCATGGATTCCTTGTCCTTTTGCTGGGCCATCTTCTGCACCTTGCCGATCCGGCGGTCAACTGAGTCCAGGTCAGCGTAGATCAGTTCCAGGTTGATGGTGTCGATGTCTTCTTCCGGGTCAACCTTGCCGGAGACGGAAGTGATGTTTTCATCGTCAAAAGCCCGGACCACGTGCACGATAGCGTCGGTCTGGCGGATGTTTTCCAGGAACTTGTTGCCCAGGCCTTCACCCTTGGAAGCCCCCTTGACCAAACCGGCAATGTCGGTGAATTCAAAAGTCGTGTGGACAACCTTCTTGGCCGGGATCAGTTCCTGGATTCTGGCCAGGCGCTTGTCCGGCACTTCAACCATCCCCACGTTCGGTTCAATGGTCGCGAATGGGTAGTTAGCCATTTCCGCGCCTGCCTTGGTAATTGCGTTAAAAAGAGTTGACTTGCCGACGTTTGGCAAACCGACGATACCAGCAGTTAAAGCCATATTTTGTAATTCCTCTTTCTTGTTTTTTCTTGCTTGCGTGTTTAATTCTTGGCCTTTTGGCCAGATTAGTCAATGCCTAGCCGAAATTTGGCCGGGCAATGTCTTCCTTGGCCACGTAAAAATCGTTCTTCAAGTTGACGGGATCATTGCTCTTGGCCAGGAGCTTCTTGACCTTCTTGTTGAAATCAGCCCGCGGCATCATGACCACGTGCCCGCAGCCCATGCATTTCAAGCGGATGTCGGCGCCCAGGCGCAGGACCTCCCAGTTGTTGGTCTGGCAAGCGTGGGGCTTCTTCATTTCAACCGTGTCCGCCAAGTCAAAAGTAATGTTTTTAGTCATCGAGATTCACACCTAACAAATCCAGAATCCGGTTCAGTTCATCCGGGGAAGCAAAGTCAATTGACAAGTGCCCCTTCCCCGTCTTGTTTTCCGTAATGCTTACCGGCGAGCCGAACTTGGCGGCCAGCTGGCTTTCGCTGGCCCGCACGAAGGCTGACTTGCCGGCATTCTTTTTCTTCTGCTTCTGCCCGCGCTCGTTCATCTTGGCGACCAGCGCCTCGACCTTGCGGACCGGCATCCCTTCCTTAACCACCCGCTTGGCCAGTTCATCGATCCTGTCCTTGTCCTTTAAGCCCAGAAGGGTTCTGGCCTGGCCCATGGACAATTCCCCTCTTTGCAAAAGGCCCTTGGTCTTCTGCGGCAGGGTGAGCAGGCGGAGGTAGTTGGTGATGTAAGGGCGGGACTTGCCCATCTTCTTGGAAACCTCTTCCTGGGTCAAGCCCAGGTTCTTTTGCAGCATTTCATAAGCCTGGGCTTCTTCCAAAGGAGTCAGGTCTTCCCGCTGCAGGTTTTCCAAGATGGCCACTTCCATCATCTGGCTTTCATCAAACTGGCGGATGATGGCCGGGATGGTGGCCTGGCCGGCTAATTCGGAAGCCCGGCAGCGGCGCTCACCGGCGATGATCTCATAGCCGCCGACTGACCGGCGGACGATGATCGGCTGCAGGACCCCGTTTTCCTTGATGGATTCAGCCAGTTCGGCCAGCTTCTTTTCATCAAAATTCTTCCGCGGCTGGTAAGGGTTGGGCCGGACTTCTGCCAAAGGCAGGTCTTCGATTTCTTCGGCCGGCTTTACCTGGGGTTCTTCTTCAAAAAGCGCCTCCAAGCCCCGGCCCAGGCCGCCCTTCTTCTTTTCCTGTTTCTTATTTCTTGAGTCTCTTGCCATGAGCCTTCAGCACCTCTTTTGCTAAGTCATCATAAACCTTGGCTCCGCGCGAACTTGGCGCGTATTCCGTGATTGCCTCCCCGTAGCTTGGCGCTTCAGCCAGCTTGGTGATCCGCGGAATGATCGTCTTGTAGACCCGGTCGCCGAAATATTCCTTGACCTGCTGGACCACGTCGGCCCCCAGGTTGGTCCGGGCATCCAGCATGGTCAGCAAGACCCCCTCCACGCCCAGGTCCTTGTTAAAGTGCTTCTGGACTAAGCGGATGGTGTTGAGCAGCTGGCTCAATCCTTCCATAGCGTAGTATTCGCTTTGGACCGGAATCAAAATCGACTGGCTGGCCGTAAAGGCATTGATGGACAACTGCCCCAAAGAAGGAGGACAGTCGATAAAGACGAAGTCGTACTTGTCGCCCAAGTCTTCAATGGCCCCCTTCAAGCGGGTTTCCCGGGCCATCATGCTGATCAGCTCGGTTTCCGCCCCGGCCAGATTGATCGTGGCCGGCAGGATGTCCAGCTTCTTGCTGCTAGTCGGCTTGATGGCTGAGGCGATCGGGATTTCATCGATCAGAACATTGTAGATATCATACTCGATGGTCGACTTCTCAATCCCCAAGCCTGAGGTGGCATTGCCCTGCGGGTCAATGTCGACAATCAATACCTTGTAGCCTCTTTTAGCAATGGAAGCGGCCAAATTGATGGTCGTCGTGGTTTTGCCAACGCCGCCCTTCTGGTTGGCGACTGCGATGACGCTGCCCATGCTAGTCCTCCTTCTTCTTTCTCTGATTCTTCATCACGATAGTAATCTGGTACTCATCCGGGCTCTTCGCCTCGGTAACCTTGACTTTCACGCCGGACTCCTTGGCCAGTTTAACCGCCTGCTTGATCGTGTTGATCTGCAGCTGCATGTCCCGGCCATAGCGGACCACCGCCTTCTTCTTAACGGCTGGCTTAGGATTGGCCAGCTTGGCCGCCCGCTCTTCCGTCTCTTTCACGCTGAGACCTTTTTCGACAATCTCTTCAGCCAATTTAACCTGGTCCTCTTCGCTTAAGCCCAAAATGGCCCGGCCATGGCGGGCGCTGAGCCCGCCTTTGGCCAGATACTCTTGCACAGGTTCAGCCAGCTTGAGCAGGCGGAGCTTGTTAGCCACGTAGGACTGGGACTTGCCGATATCCTGGGCTAGCTGGGTCTGGGTCAAGTCGTTGAGCTGCATCAGCTGCTCATAAGCCTGGGCCTCATCGATCGGATTCAGGTTTTCCCTTTGCAGGTTTTCGATTAAGGCCAAAGAAGCGGTCTGCTGGTCATCGAGATTGTTCACGATAGCCGGGATCTTTTCCCAGCCCAGGCTCTTGGCCGCCCGGAAGCGGCGCTCGCCGGCAATGATTTCGTAGCCGCCCTGGTCCTGGCGGACGATGATCGGCTGCAAGAGCCCTTCTTCTTGCAAGGTCTGGGCGAGTTGCTGGATGGAATCATCGCTAAAAGTCCTTCTTGGCTGGTAGCGGTTCGGATGGATTTCCGCTAAAGGCAGGTCCTGAACCTGCTTGTTTTGGGGAATTTCATTTCGATGAAAAAAACCAAAAGCCATTTGGGCACCTCCAAAAAACTACAAGGGTTTCCGGTTTGGCGTGCCTGCCTGGCGCGGGTACTTGCCCGGAGTTGCCTTGACCTTGTCAACCAGGACGAGGATCCGCTCTTCAGCGCTGCCTGGCAGGGTGATGACCCGGCTGAAGACAACTTCGCCGCCCAGTTTCTCCAGGGCACTCTTGGCGTCTTCCAATTCTTCGTCAGCCCGCGGCCCCTTTAAAGCCAGGAACTTGCCGCCGACTTTGGCCAGGGGCAGGCAGTATTCGCTCAAAACGCTCATTCTGGCCACGGCCCGGGCAGTTACCAGGTCAAACTTCTCCCGGTAGTCCGGGTTTTGCCCCACATCTTCAGCCCGGCCGTGCACCAGGTTCACGCCTTCGATGCCAAGCTTCTCCAGCAAGTCAGACAAGAAGTTCAGCCGCTTGCCTAAAGAGTCAACGATGGTGACTTCCAGGTCCGGGCGGAGGATCTTGATCGGCAGTGACGGAAATCCGGCTCCGGCCCCGACATCGCAGAGCTTGGCTCCTTCTGCAAAGACCTCTGGCCAGAGCAGGAGCGGAGTCACGCTGTCGTAGAAGTGCTTGAGGTAGACCTCGTCTTCGTCCGTGATCCGGGTAAGGTTGACGTGTTCATTGACCCGGACCAATTCCTTAAAATATGTTTTAAATTGTTGCTCTTGGACAGGAGACAACTTAAAATTATATTTTGACAATGTTTCTGCAAAAAGTTTAGGATTCATTCTTTCACCTGTGAAACCGTGTTTCACACCCTTAAATGTAACGCAAAAAGCAATCTTGCGCAAAAAATGTTACACAAACTATCTTAACAATTATGGATTATTTTTGCTTGAAGGTCAAAAAGAATCCATGGAAAATTACAGCTAAAAATAAAGGATATAAGGATATAAAGATGCTCTTAGTTATTTTCGTCATTCTCTACATCGCCTGGCAGACCTACAAAGGCTACCATGTGGGTTTCTCCAAGCGGATCGTCAATTTGATCTTCGCCGGTCTGGTCTTCATGCTGGCCATCATGCTGCAGAATCCGGTCGGCGACCTGATCTACACCCAGTTCGTCCAGGGGCAGGCGGGCGACTCCAGCCTGGTCCTGCATGCCTGCCGCTTCGGGGCCTTCTTCGCCCTCTTCTTCATCCTCAAGCAGATATCCAAGATCTTCAAGGCCTGGCTACCCGCCCAGGAGACCAAGACTGGTTTCACGGCCACTTTGGACCACATGGCCGGGGCCATCGTTTCTTTCGTGGCCTCCTACTTCTTCATGTACGTGGTCTTGTCCATCCTCAACTCAGTCGGCATCAGCCAGCTGAGCCAGCTGATCAGCGATTCACAGCTGCTCAGTTTCATCGTCAACGACACGCCAGGTCTGTCGACCGGGGTCTTCAAGACTCTCTTCAGCGTCAGCCGGACCACGGCCTAAGGAAAAAGCAGCTTCACCAGAAGGTGAGGCTGCTTTTGCTTTACTTTAGTAATCCAGGCCGACTTTTTCCACCCGTTCATCGTTATACACGTAAATGGCGCCTAAGCGGCGGTCATTGACCCAGTTGGCAATTGGCTGGCCGGCAAAGAAGCAGCGCTTGCACTCGATTTCCGCGTCAACGGAATTCTTGGTGAAGGTCGTCACCCCGGCGATGTTGGTTTCCACCGGGTAGCCGGTCCGGGAGTCGATCAAGTGGTGGTACTTGTGCCCGTCCACTTCCAAAAAGCGCTCGTAAGTCCCGCTGGTGACCACGGAGCATTCCGGGATCATCATGGCCGTGATGTTTTCTCCCCGCGGCTTCAAAGGATCCTGGACGCCTACCGTCCACATCCCGTTGGCCCGCTTCGGGCAAGGGTTGACGAAGAGGACATTGCCGCCCAGGTTGATGATGCCGGCTTCGACCCCGTAAGCCCGCCAGAGGTCCCTGATCCGGTCGGCCGTCCAGCCCTTGGCGATCCCGCCCAGGTCCAGCTCCATGCCTTCCTGCTTCAAAAAGGCCGTGTGGTCATCGTCATTTAATTCGACCATCCAGGGGTCGATCAGCTTCATTTTCTCCTGGATTTCCGCGTCACTTGGCACGCGGGCATCCTGAAAGCCGATGGACCAGAGCTTAACCAGGGGGCCGATTAAGGCGTTGAAGCCGAAGTTTTCCCGGCTGGTCTCAACGGCCAGCTTGATCAAGCCGTAAACGCTGCTGGAGACTTGCACGGCCTCCTTGCCCGCCTGGTCGTTGACCCGGGTTACTTCGGACAGGCCGTAGCGGGGGTGGTCCGGCTTGCGGTTGACCGTCAGCAGGTCTTCAAAGTGGTCGATTAGGACCTTGGTCTGGTCCAGGATCTTTTCCGGGTCTTCCCTTGCCCCGTAGATCTGCAGGCTGATGTGGGTCCCCATGGCCTTGTGCTGGGCCATGACTTGGTCAGTTGATATGTATTTGATGATTCCCATTTTTTAAATCCTTACTCTTCTAGATACTTGGCCCGGAGCTGGTCACGAAGGACGGGCGTTACGCCCAATTGCCGGGTCAAAAAGGCTTCCATGCCGCCATATTCCTGGTCGATGGTGATCAAGGCGCTGTCTAAGTACTCATTGTTGACCGTGCCCAGAGACCTAAGGTTGGCCCGCTGCACCAGGCTTTCCCCGTTTTCCCGGGCTTCCTTGTCCCTTTTGGCCCGGTAGCCGTTAAGGTAGGGAGCGGATAAAAGATAGTCCTGGCGGATGGTTTCCGGGTCAACCCCCAAAACTGTCAGCAAAAAGACAGTCACCAGGCCCGTCCTGTCCTTGCCTTCCGAGCAATGATAAATAGTTCCGCCTTCAGTTTCAGCCAGATAGGCTAAAACCTGGCCAAAAGCCGCCTGGGCGTGCTCTTCCGTCACCATCAGCCGGTAGCTCTCCACCATATGGCGGAAGCCCGCCAGGGGGTCTAGGCCGTACTGCCTGGCTAATTCCGCCAGGCTGGCTCCGGCCTTGGTCTGGTCCCGGCTGTTAACGGGGATATTGACGTTCTGGATCCCGGCTAGCTTTTTATCCGGCCGCTTGCGGCATTCTTGCGGAGAACGGAGGTCGATGATGGTTTTCACCCCGCGGGCCCGCAAATAATTGCCATCTTCTTCACTGATCGCTGCGACCGTCCCGGTCCGCAGCAAAAGTCCGGCCTTGATCTTCCTGCCGGTAAAGCCGGTATAGCCGCCAAGGTCCCGGGGATTGCGGACTGTTTTCAAGGGTAAAAGCTCCTCTGCCATCTTTTCTCCTCCTTCACTTCTCCCTACAATTTTAAAACAAAACAAGGCGGAAGCGCCAAGCTATCCGCCTTATTTTGCAGTTTTTCTTTTACATTACTTCTTGGCTTGGGCAACGAAAGCAAAGAAGGCCTCCATAACCTTGTCCAGCTGAGCGATTGAAGCTTCGTCAACCAGGTCGCCGCTTTCCTTGTCAAAGCTGCTGTAAGCCTGGCCGATCAGCAATTCGTTGCCTGGCAAAACGTTGGCCGTCATGTCCGGAGACAGCAGAATTTCCCGGGCATCTTCCTGGGCGCGGGAAGCGCCTTGGCCGCCCAAGGACACGCCTACAACGCAGACTGGCTTGTAGGCCATAACCTTGCTGCCAGCGTGGCTGCCCAGCCATTCCAAAGCGCTCTTCAAAGCAGCTGGAATAGCGTGGTCGTATTCTGGAGTAGCGATGATCAAGCCGTCAGCCTGGTCAACCTTTTCCCGCCATGCCGCAACGCGGGCATCAGCTTGCCCTTCCTTGTAGAAGGCTGGCAGGTCGCCAATTTCAGCGACTTCGATTTCCGCCTTATCGCCAAAGCGCTTGGCGATGAACTGGCAGAGCAGACGGTTGAAAGAAAAATCGGCATTAGTTCCGACAATAGCTAATAATTTCATTTGGCAATCCCCCCACTTACTTCGTGATTTGTGCGTACCAGGCGTCGACTTCGTCAAAGAAGTGTTCCAGGAAGTCAACGGTACCGGGAATCTTCAAATCACCGTTTTCGTCAAAGGCAGTAGCTGCCCCGCCCATCATGAATTCATCGTCGTTGAAGACAACCGGGTGCAGGCCTGGGGAAGCCAAAATCGTCTTCAGCTTGGTCTGTGACCGGGCACCCCCTTGGGCCAGCGGTGAAGTTGACACGATAACGACTGGCTTGCCGTTGAAGGGGTGAGTGTTGGTTGACAGCCATTCCAGGGCGCTCTTCAAAGCGCTGGTTACTGAGTGCTGTTGTTCCGGTGACCCGATCAAAACCAGGTCAGCAGCGGCAACTTGGTCACTCAATTTGGCCACGTCAGCCGGGTCTTCCTGGCCTTCCTTAAACATCGGCAACCCCTTCACGGTCGCGAATTCAAAATCATACTTATCAGCGAAGTGCTTGGCAATGAACTTCAGCAGCATTTCGTTATAAGACTTGTCAGCGTTAGATCCGTTAAGAGCTAAAACTTTCATAAAAACCACCTTTCAGATTTTCCATTACTCACCTTATTATACCCAAATTAAAGGGATTTCAGCAGGGTTTTTGTGAAAAAATTACAAGGATAGAAATGCCCGATTGATAGTTTAATTTTTTAAATGGATCAGCGGTCAAAAAGGCTTTCCAGCTGCCGTTTGATGATCCGGACGAAGTTGTCCTGGTCATAGTCAATCAGGCCATCGACCAGCATTACGGCCAGGCCGTTGACGATAATCCAGTTGAGGGCGATGAGCCACTTCTCCAGTTCCGGGTCAAGGTCGCGCTGGTACTGTTCGCGGAGCTTGGTGTGGCCCAGGTCCATCAAGGTATCGCGGATTAAGTCGTCACCAAATTCCCCATTGACGAAAATCGTTGAGAACAGGCTCCGGTGGTCGCGGGCAAATTGCAGGTAGGAGAGGTCAACATCGTATAAGGGCTCGCCAATAAATTTCTTCTGCAGGATTTCATCGCGCAAGGTGCAGGAGACGCGCTTAAGCACTTCCTTGCGCAGGCCATCCATGTTCTTGAATTCCAAATAGATCGGCTGAGTTGAAAAGTGGCCAGTCTGGGCAATGCTGCGGGCAGTCAGATTCTCGATCCCGTCGGTCAAGGCCTTCTTGTAGGCGATGTCCAATATTCGCTCGCGATCAATTTCTTTCCTTCTGGCCATCATCTGCTCCACCTAATTTCATCATATTTTGAAAGCGATTTAATATTTCATTCCTAACCGGAACAAGCTTTTCAAGCTGATCCTATTAGCTTAGACTAATGGATCATCGGCAATCAGCCTATAAAAAACGCTTATTCGTACTAATTCATATATTAGCACAATATCTAACCAGCGGCGTATTTTTAGTAAAAAGTTAAGCAGATAAACCCCGTCCCTGCGGGCGGAGGCAAAATAAGGTAAAATCTAAACAAGAGCAAAAGGGTGTGACTGTTAAAAAGTATTAAT